>NZ_JBVVUU010000004.1:51815-124989 GCF_056032925.1 Aeribacillus sp. JST-2 | reverse complement strand
CGTCTCCCTTCCCCCTATTCCGAATCATCATAAACTAGTGTTCCACAAGATAGCCGATCGTTCCTTCCCGCTTGGGTAGCAGCCTATTCAACAAATTCAAACTCGTAATCAAGCAGCCTGACCGTATCTCCATCTTTCGCCCCGCGTTTTCGTAAAGCGTCATCAACCCCCATTTTGCGAAGCTGCCTTGCAAAACGGCGAACTGATTCATCTGTGGAGAAATCGGTCATTTTAAAGAGTTTTTCAATTCTTTCACCTGATAGAACAAATGCACCATCGCTGTCACGTGAAATGGTAAAAGCAGGCTTTTCTTCCTCAAATGTATAAACGACGCGATGGTTTGAACGGTCATCTATTTCATTAAGCGGAAATTCCGGTGTTTTTTCCAGCAAATCCGCAATGGCAAACAAAAGATCGCGAACCCCCTGCCGAGTTATCGCCGATATCGGAAAAACTTCAATCTTGTCATTATTCAGCTTCTTTTTGAATTGTTCCAAATTTTCCGCAGCATTCGGCATGTCCATTTTATTGGCCACAACGATCTGCGGTCGCTCCGAAAGCCTTAAATTATACTGCTTCAATTCTTCATTGATTGCTAAGTAGTCTTCGTAAGGATCGCGTCCTTCCATGGCGGACATATCGATGACATGGACGATGACCCTCGTTCGCTCAATGTGGCGCAAAAATTGATGGCCAAGGCCTACTCCTTTGTGCGCCCCCTCAATGAGCCCCGGCAAATCGGCCATGACGAAGCTTCGCCCGTCATCTGTCTCGACAACTCCTAAATTTGGAACAATGGTTGTAAAATGATAGGCCGCTATTTTTGGTTTTGCACTGGAGACGACAGATAACAGAGTCGATTTCCCAACACTTGGAAACCCAACAAGCCCTACATCTGCCAAAAGTTTCAATTCCAAGACGACGTAACGTTCTTCTCCAGGCTCTCCTTTTTCGCAAATTTCCGGAGCCGGGTTCGTCGGTGATGCAAACCGGGTATTCCCTCTGCCGCCTCTGCCGCCTTTGGCAACTACGAATCTTTGTCCATGGACAGTTAAATCAGCGATCACTTCTTTCGTATCATCATCAATCACAACTGTTCCGGGCGGCACTTTCACAATGAGGGGCTCAGCATTTTTTCCGTGTTGATTTTTAGACATCCCGTTTTCGCCTTTTTTTGCTTTGAAATGTTTTTTATAGCGGAAGTCCATTAAGGTTCGCAAGCCTTCCTCCACTTCAAAAATAACATCTCCTCCTTTGCCGCCGTCCCCGCCGGCAGGCCCCCCCTTCGGCACGTATTTTTCCCGGCGGAAAGCCACGATGCCGTTTCCGCCATCACCGCCCTTCACATATATTTTCACTTGATCGACAAACATAGTTTTTCTCCCCTTCATCTCATCGAATTTCTTCGGCCATTATTGTAAATTCATATGTATCGAGGTGAACTACCTGAACATCAATTTGTTCAGACGAATATTCGTGCAAGCTTTTTGCAAGAAGATCATCATCGCTTAGTATACCATTAAAATCATAAAAGAATCGTATTACGTTTTGATTTTCCGTCAGTTCCACCGTAATGGTTAAATGATTTTCGGCCGTCTGATCGACGCACTGATCCATCATGCAAAGAAGAGCGGCTGTAAAGCGGTGAATCTCCGCGTCAATCCGCGAGCAGTCGCAAACCTTCCCCAACACTTCATAGTCCAATAGGAGAAAGCTGCCTTCCCAATTATATGTTAAAAGAAGTTCTGCAAACTTCGGCATTTTTAAATGGCAAAGCTTCGATTCCTGCTCTGCCTCCATCACGATTTCATCGATGATCTCCTTTACTCGATCGTATTTTTTCAATGACAGATGTCCTTTTATTAGCTGCAATTTGTTCAACCAATCATGTCTGGAGTGGCTTAATACTTCAACAATCCCCCATCTCTCTCTTTGATCTGCCATATTTCCACTCCCATCCATTTTCTTTTTCAACATGTACAAAAATTATATCAACTTTCCTTTCAAAAAACACGATAAAGAAAAAACTCTAACCGGAAAGGCTAGAGTTTTTTCAAGATATTTTAACATTACGCTTCTTTTGCTACTGGGTATACGCTGACTTTTTTCTTATTGCGTCCAAAGCGTTCAAAACGAACCACACCGTCTACTTTTGCATAAAGCGTATCGTCTCCGCCGCGTCCAACGTTCAATCCTGGGTGAATTTTCGTTCCGCGTTGGCGATAAAGTATGGAACCTCCTGTGACGAATTGACCATCAGCACGTTTTGCACCAAGTCGTTTCGCAATGGAATCACGGCCGTTCTTCGTAGATCCAACACCTTTTTTAGAAGCGAAAAATTGAAGATCCAATTTTAGCATTGTTTCCACCTCCTATTCTTGATTTATGTGAATTTGAATAAATTCTCCGTATTGCTGTTCAATCGTTTTCAATGAAACAACCATTCCTTCCAGCAATACTTGAGCTTTCGCAAACGATTCTGTTTCCATTTTATCAGGCAGTTGGAATTGGAGGAAACCGCCTCCGTCCGCCTGTTTAATCAACGGCTCTACTTTCGCCAACTTGATCACAGCATTAACTGTCCCGAAGGAAACAGCTGAAACGCCTGCACAAACAATATCTTTTCCATGCTCGGCAAAATCAGCATGTCCTTTCAATGTGAACGATCGAATAAATCCGTCTTTTGAACGTTGAATGGTGACCTGTATCATAAAAAACTGCCTTTTTTACGCATTGATTTTTTCAATGACTACTTTCGTGTACGGTTGGCGATGCCCCTGTTTTCTGCGGTAATTTTTTTTCGGTTTGTATTTGAACACGATGATTTTCTTCCCGCGGCCGTGTTTTTCAACTTTCGCCGTAACCGTTGCTCCTTCCACAAGCGGGCTGCCTACTTTTACGTTTTCTCCGCCAACGAATAGCACTTTGTCAAACGTAACGGTCTCGCCTTCTTGAGCATCTAATTTTTCTACGAAAATAGTTTGGCCTTCTTCCACTCTCAGTTGTTTACCGCCTGTTTCAATAATTGCGTACATCCTTTGCACCTCCTATATGACTAAGACTCGCCAGATTTCAGGGTGTCGAGAGAAATACTCGATCTTTCTTACCCGTTCTGAGCGGTTGTAGCACGGGTGCTACAAACATCATAACATGATGATATTATCAAAATTGCAGCACATCTGTCAATACATATTTGTCATTCGCCGGACCACTTCAGTTTCCGTCCCACTTTGGCGAATAGCAAAACCATGAACATCATCGGCAGGAAGAACGAAAATTTTCATGTTCAGCGCTTTCTCAAGCTGTTTTATATGCCTTTCTTGAAAAAATGCACAAACATCTGGTTCAGCTTCAATGAGGATCGCCTCATGATCGCTCCCGGAAAATTCGAGAAGTTTCCGTTCAAGAGCAAGGGCGACGCTTTCTGTACTTTTTCGCCTTCCTGTTCCTCCGCAAGCTGGACAAGGAACAAGCATCAGTTCCGAAAGGGAATTGCGAATTTTCTTCCTTGTCAATTGAAGAATATTCAATTCTGTGAATCCAATTATTTTCGTGTGGATCCGATCCTTTTCTAATTCGCGCTCAAACAGCTTTAAAATCCGTCCTCTATCCTCCTCTTCCATATCGATAAAATCTATCAGGATGATTCCGCTTAAATTCCGCAGCCTTATTTGTCTAACGATTTCTTTCGCCGCTTCTTCATTTGTTTGGAAAACCGTTTCCCGATAAGCGCTTTTCCCTGAGAATTTTCCAGTATTGACGTCGATGACATTTAATGCTTCTGTTTCCTCAATGACAATAAAAGCCCCGTTTTTCAGCCAAACCACTTTCTTCAGCGCCTTTTCAAGCTCCTGTTCGATGGCATAATAGGAAAAAATATTTTCTCTGTTGGAATAAAATCGGATTGGGACCGGTTCATATTTTCCGAACGTTTTTTTTAGCTCTGCCACTGTGTCCGCATCATCTACTACAATCTCGTCAAACCCGAAAGGTGAAACTTCTGCTATAATTTGTTCAACAAAGCTTTCATAGCCCAATAAAAGGCTTGGATTTTGCTTGGACTTGGCTTGACGTTCAAACCGCTCTTTCAGCTCATAAAACAATTCGGCGAGATTTTGATTGTCTACATGCTCCGCAGCCGTGCGAAAAATCATCCCTCCATTGTCGGAACATAATTGTTTCCCTAATATTTCTAGTCTTTTTCTTTCATTGGAAGACGTTATTTTTTTAGAAAGATAAATGCCACGTCCAAAAGGCTGATAAATAAAAAAAGGACACTTTATTTCAATGTTCATTGATAATTTCGGCCCTTTATATTCATTTGAATCTTTGACGACTTGAACAATTACTTCTTCTCCTTGCGAGATAAAATGGCGGACGTTCCGGCGTTCTGTAATTTCCCCTTTATTGGCCGAATCCAAAGAGACAAGATCATTTCGGTGCAAATACCCGTTTCTTTCTTCGCCAAAATCGACAAAAGCCGCTTCCATTCCCGGCAAAACGCGAATAACGCGACCTTTATAGATATTGCCGACCATCGTTTCTTTACCTTGATCATTGATCCATATTTCAGCCAAACGTCCATTTTCTAATAACGCAATCCGTTCGTTTTTGGTCTTTTTATTAATGATCAACTGCCGCAAACCTATAACCTCTTTCCAATGATTATCTTTTTTCATTTACCCATAAGCCGCCTTCAGAAGTCAATATACATACTGCAAATCACCAATCGTTTCATTTGTTCGTTTTTCTGAAAAAAAGCTGTGAAGCAGTTCGTTTTCATCAAGCTGAAACAGTTTTTTTCCGTTTTCTTCTACAATAATCGGATGTTTGCAGCCACGCTGAAATCGCAGCAGCACTTGGTAAATTGGCTCGTTTTTGCTTGCAACGATTGGCTTGAGCGATGACAGTTCATGGCCGTTTTTTCCGTAATATCTTTCCATTAAAAAACGGATGTATACGAATTGCCGATGTTTGTGCTCCCTGTAGATTGAATAGAGAATAAAACCAGCCATCATCCACCCATTTAGTTGAAGCGGATTTAGAAGAAGCGAAATGATAAGAAAACCGCAAAAGGCGGCAATCGATAAAAGAAGCATCTCCCTGTGGGCAGCCGAGTAGGCTTTTTGCTTCGACAGCAAGATGAAAAGCAGTTTCCCGCCATCAAGCGGCCAAATCGGTAGAAGATTAAAGAAAAAAATAGATAAATTGTAAAAGACAAACATTCTATAGATTGGTTCATTTATCAAACCCGCTTCATGTGCAAACCACCCCGCCATTTGCATCCACAAATGTTGAAGAGGGCCTGATAAAATGACAAGTAATTCTTCCTTTACAGGCCGATTTCCATGCTCCTCCATTTCTGCCATGCCGCCAAAAGGGAGCAGCTGAATCGATTTGATTCTCCATGAAAAAAAACGGGCGCAGATGGCATGGCCCATTTCATGAATCAACACGATCAAAAAAAGAATGCACAATGATGTAAATTTTGCTGTTATCACCGCCAAAGCAATTACCGCCCAAAAAAGAGGGTGGATATGTATTTTCGTTAATAAGTCCAAATATTTAATCAAAGGAAATCACCTGACTCGGGTCAATAAACGCATCGCCTTTTTTGATGGCAAAATAGTAAGTCCCTTGATGATTGCTGTTTTGTTTGACATTGCCAACAGGTTTCCCGGTCTCAACAAAATCATAAAGAGCCACATTGATCTTTTCTAAATGCCCGTACCATGTCTCGATGCCGTCAGCATGCTGGATGACGACCGTCAATCCCGTATCCTCTTTTTCCCCTGCTTCTATGACTATTCCTTCATTCATTGCTTCGACCATTTTTTTATTTGTTTCAATCATGACCCCTTGCCCATTATCTTGAAAACTTTCCAGCACTTTACCGGTTGCCGGTACAGCGTATTGACCGGCATTCTTTTTTTTCTCCTCTTTTTTTGGAAGAGAAATGGCAAGTGGATGGCCGAATTTCTCTTCATACCATTTGGAAACAAGAGCAAAATTAAATTCTTTTTCCATGGCGGTCTCTACCATTTTGCGTGCTTTTAAAAACTCTTCCCCTTCATTTTTATATAAAATGCCAACAGCCAGCACGATGCAGGCTGATATCAGTATTTTGGATATGAAAATGTGCGAACGAAACAAAGGATGAAAAACTTTTGTATTTCCGTCTGTCTCTACAAAAAACGGTGCTTCCGCTTCAAAACTTTCTTCTGCAAACGGCAAATGATTTATTTTGCTTGTTTGGATGCTGCCCATTCTTTTTTGTTTTCGTTTGGCAATCCGTTTTTTTATCTCTTCCGCCCGACGATTCATCACCCATCATCCTTTTTCTGAATTTGTACAAATTGTATGCCCTGTCCTTCTGTTTTATGACTATCGCCGAGCTTTTGCCCCAACAGCTGATCATTTTTAACAAAAAAGCCAGCAATCCCCATTTTTTAGAAGATTGCTAGCTTTCCTTATGCCCGAACGCCAAAAAATCGCTTGATTTTGGCCAGCATTCCTTTTTCCGGCTCATCCAGTGATTGAAGGGGAACCGATTCTCCTAAAATTCTTCTCGCAATATTGCGATAGGCAATGGAAGCCCGATTTTCAGGATTCATGACAATTGGCTTACCGCTATTGGATGCTTTGATGACGCCATCATCATCAATGACTATTCCCAGCAGGTCGATGGACAAGTGGCTGACGACTTCATCGACATCCAGCATGTCACCGTTTTTCATCAAATGGTTGCGAATACGGTTAATAATTAACCGCGGCGGTTCAATATCTTCTTTTTCTAATAACCCGATGATCCGATCCGCATCTCTGACGGCCGACACTTCAGGAGTTGTTACGACAATCGCCTGATCTGCACCTGAAACAGCATTTTTATAGCCTTGCTCAATCCCTGCAGGGCAATCGATAAGAATGTAATCAAAATCTTGTTTTAACTGGTCAATCAAATGTTTCATCTGTTCTGGCGTTACAGCCGATTTATCACTGGTTTGAGCAGCTGGAAGCAGATAAAGGAAATCGTTGAAACGCTTATCTTTGACGAGCGCTTGATGCAATTTGCAGCGCTCTTGGACAACGTCAACCAAGTCGTAAATGATGCGATTTTCCAATCCCATGACAACATCTAAATTTCTTAATCCAATATCCGTATCAACTAAACAAACTTTTTTTCCCATGATTGCAAGGGCGGTTCCGACATTTGCCGAGGTTGTTGTTTTGCCAACCCCCCCTTTGCCAGATGTGACCACAATCGCCTCACCCATTGCTTATTCCCCCTTCAAGCCTTGTTAAGTTGGGTCTAAGATGAGCTAATTGCTGGATCCGTTCTACGATGATTTTTCCATCTTCAGCAATGTAAGCACATTCCATTTCATTTCCAAACGCTTCTTTCTTATGATCAGGCGCCCTGCTTAATGTATCAGATATCCTTAATTGTGTAGGCTTCATAAAAGAGGCTGCAATGATAGCGTTCCGATTTCCTTCATAGCCAGCGTGTGCGATGCCTTTTAAAGCACCCATTATAAAAATGTTCCCTGTTGCCATGACTGCTCCGCCTGGATTGACATCCCCTATTAACAGCAGATCACCTTTGATTTTCAACACTTGTCCAGAACGGACAATTTTGGCGACCGAAACAATCTCTTTTTCTTCTTTCCACTTTAACGCTTCTTCTTTTGAGACAACATTGGAATCGATCGCATCTACCACCAAGTTTTTCTTTCTTCGAATCAGCGTCTTGATCGTTTCTTCTTGTTCCTCTGTTAAAAATCGGTTGCCAATCTTAAGTGTCACACCAATGATCGGATCATTCTCTTGAACATATTGCCTTTTTGACAGCATCATTTCCAGTTCATTAATAATATCATGAAATGAGCATGTATCATCAATATATAACGTCAATCCATCCTTAGTCCCTTTAATAATGACATAATTTTGTTTTTGAGCTACCACGTTGTTCACCCCGACAAGAATTTACTTCGACAGAATCCACTGAAATTCCTCCTGCCAACATTAGTCTCTCATTTTCTCTTTTTGCAAGCTCAAAATAATTTTCTTCAAAGGATAGATCAACAAACAGGCTAAAACAAAATTTAATGCCAAAGTTGGGAGCAGGCGGCCGTTTGTAAAGGAATAAAGCGGCATATTGGTGACCCCTATCAAAAAATAAATGCCATAAACAAAAAATTCGAGAAGCGCAATAGCAAGTTCTGTTAAAAAAATTAGAATGATGGCATTTTTATGCAATACCCGCAAAGCTTGAAAGACCAAATATGCCAAAACAGGAAAGGCGAAAGCATAAATTCCGATTACCTCTGTATAAACAATATCAAACAGCAATCCAAAAATGAAGCCATAGAGCATGGCAAGTTTCATTGAACCGTAGGCTGCCAAAAGGACAATCGCCAACACTAAAACACGGGGAACAGCCGTTTGCTGCTCCGAAAGAAAAGGGATTGGAACCAAATCTGAGATGATGCTTTCAAGAACAAAGACAAATATCATCACAAATGGAAGGAGAACCGATTTCAAGAGCCATCCTCCTCCATTTCTTCCGGATCGACAGTTGGAAGAGACCGCTCAACAATCATGACATGACGGATATCTTCAAAATCTGCAGAAGGTGTAATGTAAGCAACTTTCGTCAACCCGTAAGAATCCAGCTCAACTTTTTTCACTTTGCCGATGGGCAGACCTTCAGGAAAAACGCCGCCAAGCCCAGAAGTGGCTACAATTTGCTTTTCTTTTATTTCCGCATCGGATTCGATGATCTTCATTTCAAGAGCTTCTTCCTGCTTGCTGTAGCCGGCGATTAGTCCAAAAACATTGCCTTTATCCGTGTGCACCATGGCCGATATTCTGTTTTTCCGATCGGTGGCGCTTAAAAGCTGAACAGTTGAAGTAAACGGCGAAGTGCTTTTCACTTTTCCAATCAAGCCTTTTGGCGTCATTACCGCCATATCTTTTTTTACACCGTGCTGTTCACCTTTATTAATCTTAATGTATTCATGCCATTGATCCGGATTCCTGGCAATAATGATTCCTTCAATTGTTTTATATTTTCGCAAATCATTGTCCTTGCTCAAGTTTAACTCTTCTTTTAATTCCCTGTTTTCCTCCTCTAAAGCTTGCAGTTTTTCCTCCAACTGCATGTAGTTGGCTAATCGGCTTCTCAGCAATTTGTTTTCCTCATATGTATTTTTTAAGTCGTTGACATTTTCAAAGAAGCCCGCAATAGATTGTGCGGGCTGATGAAAAATCTTTTGAACGACACCTATTGAATCTTGAATAAATTTCTCATGCCAAGTTAAATTGCGATCCTCCCTAATGGAAAAACCAATCAATGCCACCAAAATAATGATTCCGACAAGAAGTATGATCAAACGCTTATTGAGAAAAAAACGTGGCATGATTTACACCTCTAACTTATCGATGATCTTTAATCCGGTTTTTAAATAAGTGGATGTGTTCGAGCGCTTTTCCTGTTCCAACCGCTACACAATCGAGAGGATTTTCCGCAATAATGACAGGCATTTTTGTTTCTTCGCTGATCACCTTATCCAAATTGCGCAAAAGAGCTCCTCCACCTGTCAAAACAATTCCTCTGTCCATAATGTCTGCTGCAAGCTCTGGCGGAGTTTTTTCCAACGTCACTTTTACCGCGTCCACTATCGCCAAAACGGTATCACGCAGCGCCTCAGAAATTTCTTTGGCCGTAATCTCGATCGTTTTGGGCAGTCCAGTCAACAGATCACGTCCGCGAATTTCCATATTCTCTACACCTTCAGGAGCGCTGGCAGAGCCGATTTCAAGCTTGACCGCTTCAGCAGTCCGATCACCAATCATTAAGTTATACGTTTTTCGAATGTAGTTAATAATCGCCTCGTCCATTTCATCGCCGGCAACACGGATCGATTGGCTTGTGACGATTCCGCCAAGAGAGATGATGGCCACCTCCGTTGTCCCCCCGCCGATGTCAACGACCATGCTTCCCGTTGGTTCCCATACAGGTAGATTGGCTCCAATTGCCGCCGCAAACGGTTCTTCAATCGTATAGGCATCCCGTGCGCCTGCTTGTCTTGTTGCATCGATGACCGCCCGCTCTTCAACCGCCGTAATGCCGGAAGGAACGCAAACCATTACGTACGGTTTTCGCGAAAAAAGACCGGCGTTTTTAGTGGCTTGTTTAATATAATATTTCATCATAGTAGCTGTTGTCTCATAATCGGCGATGACTCCATCTTTCATCGGCCTTAAAGCAACCACATTGCCGGGAGTCCGGCCAATCATGTTTTTCGCATCATTCCCGACTGCAACAATCTGTTTTGTATCTGTTTGCAATGCAACAACAGAAGGTTCCCGAACGACAATTCCTTTGCCTTTCACAAACACAAGCGTGTTGGCTGTCCCTAAATCTATACCAAGGTCTCTTGTACCAATTCCAAACATAGCTGCTGTATCTCCCTTTCTTTTAAAATGCTTGATATTTATAATCAAGAAAAACATTCTTGTCCTGTTGAAAAATCCATACGTATTATTATAACGTATTTTCTGCAAAAAAAAAGTGGTTATAAATACCCTTTTTCTTTTAAACTGACAAATTTATGCTCTCCAATAATGATATGATCCAAAAGTTCAATTCCGATCATTTTCCCGCATTCTGATAAACGCCTAGTAACTTCAATGTCTTCCCTGCTGGGGGTGGGATCTCCTGATGGATGGTTATGGATGCAAATAATCGATGCAGCAGATCGTTTTAACGCCTCTTTAAAAACTTCGCGCGGATGGACAATGGAGGCGTTTAAGCTGCCGATAAATACCGTTTGCTTATGCAATACTTGATTCTTAGTGTTTAAAAATAAGCACACGAAATGCTCCTGGCTCAGAAAGCGCATTTCTTCCATGACATAATTGGATGCATCTTCCGGAGAACGGATGACATAGCGGTCATCATATGAAAGCTGATGGATTCTTCTCCCTAGCTCCAGTGCAGCCAATATTTGCACTGCTTTCGCTTTTCCGATTCCGGGAATGCCCATGATTTCCTGCACGGATGCTTCTTTCAGCATCCGGAGTCCGCCGATTTTTTTTAACAGTTTACCGGAAAGTTCCAACACCGATTCATTTTTTGTTCCGGTTCTTAATAAAATCGCCAACAGTTCATGGGTGGACAGGCTTTCCGGACCGTTGTTCACCATCCGTTCCCTCGGTCTTTCATTTTCTGGAAAATCACGAATCGCCAGCATGCCGTTCCTCCTCGACAACAGTTTTTTTCATCTGCTGAAAAACTCCAAGACGTTTCAATTCCCGATATAATCTTGAAACTGGAAGGCCGACAACGGAAAAAAAATCCCCGGCAATCTCTTTTACAAATAAGGCGCCAAAATCTTGAATTCCGTATGCACCCGCTTTATCCATCGGCTGTTCAGTTTCTATGTAGCGGTAAATTTCCTCATTTGACAAGGGCCAAAATGTCACATCTGTTTGTTCATAAAAAGTGGTGGAAGTCTCGTTAAAAACGATTGAAACCCCTGTAAATACAGTGTGCGTCTTTCCAGAAAGAGCTTTCAACATGTTGTACGCATCCAGCCGGTTCTGCGGCTTCCCTAAGATTCGATTTTCCAGTACAACAACCGTATCAGCCCCGATGACGCATGAATTTTTATAGTCTTTTGCAACATAAAGGGCTTTTTGCAAGGCGAGAGATTGCACCACTTTGTTTGGAGATGCTCCTTTTTCCATTTTCTCTTCAATCTGGCTGGCAACGACAGTAAACGGTATTCCTAACAGTTTGAGGAGTTCTCTTCTTCGGGGTGAACCTGAAGCTAAAATGAGGTTTATCAATTCATTTCATCCTTTCGAAAAAGGGAGATACATCCAGTATCTTATCAAAAGCTGTATGGCTGGACAATGGATAAAAAATAAAAAATTGGTTTCGGTCAAGATTTGGTTTCTTATTTTTCCGAAAGACAAAATGAGTTATTCGCAATCAACAAGAAAAGAAAATAAAAAAATCGATCGGAATGTTTTCCGATCCGTGGAAAATTATTGGTTTTGTCCAGCTAAATAATGCAACAGAGCCTGCTGCACGTTTACCGCATCTTTCGTTTCCAGCGCTTGAACGGCTGATTGAAGGGATGGATCATGATTTGTTTTCATTTCTTCTAATAATTTATTGATTTCCTGTTGATCCATTATGCCTCCGGCTGAGAACGATAAAGAAGATAAAGCAACGAGTTTTTCAAACGCGGCTTTTGTTTTTTCATTTTTCACCTCTTTTTCCCATTTCATTTCTTTGACAAAAGCTTCTATTTGCTTTGCTGTCAACATCTTTTTCAGTGCAGTTGCCGTTTCTTTGTCAGCCGCTGTCCCAACAAAAACGTAATACCCGTCTTTTTGTTGAATAAATGATGCCGGAACCCCTTTATCTTGAAGTTGCTGAACCGTTGTTTCCGCTCCTTCCCTTTTTGTAAATTTCCCTGCTTGAATCATAAACAACTGAAAATGAACTTTTTTTCCATCCGCCGTCTCTTCATTATCGTGAGCTGAATTCGTTCCACTAGTTGATTGTAAACTGTCTTCCGGTTCCTCTGTGGCAGGCAAATCGTTTTGAATCAATTGCAGGGCTAATACGCCAAAACTGATGCCGAGAATCACCGCAAACATGATGGAATAAACATACTGTTTCATTTTAACAGCCGTTTTCTTTTTTGGAACAACTACTTTTGGATCGTCTTTTATTCTGTCGTCATCAGGCAAAACCCAAGGAAATGATTGTTCATCCTCTTTCCAATCGTTTGCAGCCGCCATTTCTCTTTCAGCTCTCGCTTTTTCTTCCCAGCTTGATACGTTTAGTGAAAAAACTTCATCTTCCCGATTAGACTGCGAGACCTTTCCTGCTTTTTTTGGAGGTGTTTCTTTTCGGCCATTCAATTTGATTTTCATAGTCGGTTGCGGTTTGTCCATTTTCTCACCACCCTTTTCAATACGGACAAATTTTGTTCCATGCTAGCATAAATGAAATAAAAAAGAACGAGACATTTGTCGCCTCGTTCTTCTTTGTTTTCATTATTTTTTGACAAGTTCTCTCAAAATTTTAACTGTTTTCGGACTTCACCGATGAAATATAAAGAGCCAGTTATAATCATTACTGCATCGTCATCCATTGTTTTTAATGTGTTTTCATAGGCGGCAAGCCAGTCATCCGCATATTCTTTCTTTGGCCATTGGCAAGCGTCATATAATTCTTTCGCAGAAGCAGCTCTTGGAAAGTCAAAAGTGGTAAAAACGATTTTGTCGGCAAAAGCAGTGATTTGTTCAATCATCCATGAATACGGTTTATCCCTCATGCATGAAAATAAAACGACAATATTCTGATTAGGGAAATTTGCCCGGACTGTCTCTTTTAATGCGGCGATTCCTTCCGGGTTATGGGCACCATCCAGTATCACCTTTGGTTTTTCTTTTATTTCTTCAAATCTTCCTTTCCAAAAAGTGCGATCAAGCCCATTTTGAATATGATGATCCTCAATGAGGAAGGAATAGTAAACTCTTAAATAATCGATCGCCATCACGCTGAGAGCGGCATTTTGGATTTGATGGGTTCCTTTCATTTGTATCGACAGATTGTCATACTGTTTAAACGGAGTACGGACAAAAAACGGCTCGGTGCCTCCCACTTGAAAATCTTTGTTCAACAAATAATGCTTTGCTTTTTTTTCTTTAGCGTGTCGTTCGATCACTTCAAGCGCTTCCTGCTGCCCCACTGCTGATATGACAGGCACACCGTTTTTAATAATTCCCGCTTTTTGCTCAGCAATCTCTTGTAAAGAATCGCCAAGAATATTCATATGATCATGGCCAATCGAAGTGATGATGGAAAGAAGAGGACTGATGATGTTTGTCGAGTCCCACTTTCCTCCAAGACCCGTTTCCAATAAAACAATGTCAGGCACATTGACCTTTCCAAAATAATAAAACATCATGGCGGTGATTGTCTCAAATTCAGTCGGAGCACCAAGATCCGTCTTCTCAAGTTCATCCACAACAGGCTTGATAGCATTGGCAAGCTCTGTTATCTCATCGTCTGTAATCGGCTCCCCGTTCATTGTAATTCGCTCATTGAATGATTCTAAATAAGGGGAAGTAAAAGCACCAACTTGATATTCTGCCGATTTTAAAATTTCTTGTATAAAAGCAATGGTTGACCCTTTTCCGTTTGTTCCCGCAACATGGACATACCGGCATCTTCGTTCAGGATTCCCCAATTTTTCCATCATCCATTTCATTCGTTCAAGACCTGGTTTCATCCCAAAAGTCAGGCGGGAATGGATCCATTCAAGCGCTTCTTCATATGTTTGAAACATAGTATCCCCTCCAAAGCCTTTTCTTGGATTTAAGAAAATCCGGGAAATCCCCGGATTTTCTCATACTGCTCAGCCTTTCAGTTCCTCAAGGCGCTTTAAAACCGCTTGTTGTTTCTCCAAATAATCTTTTTCTTTCGCCCGTTCCGCTTCAACCACTTCTTTTGGCGCTTTGCTGATGAATCCTTTGTTTAAAAGCTTTTTCTGAACTCTTTCAACTTCTTTATTCCATTTTTCCAATTCTTTTTGCAGACGCTTGATTTCTTCCTCGATATTGATGAGCCCTTCAAGAGGCAAAAATACTTCGGCGCCGCTGACGACCGCAGTCATCGCTTTGTCAGGCGCTTCGATGTTCGTATCAATGGTTAATTGACTCGGATTACAAAATCTTTCAATATATTCTTTGTTTTTCTCAAGTTGTCTTTTTATTTCTTCATTATGCGCAAAAATCAGCATTTGGACAGGCTGTTTCATCGGTGCGTTCACCTCCGCCCGAATATTGCGGACGGAACGAATGATCTCGACTAGAAGCTTCATTTCATTAGCCGCTTTTTCATCGGAAAGTTCCGGTTTTGCTTCCGGCCATGATGCCACCGTAATCGATTCACCTTCATGAGGAAGATGCTGCCAAATTTCTTCCGTTATAAACGGCATAAACGGATGAAGGAGTCTTAATGTTTGATCCAGCACATAAGCTAAAATCGACCGGGTCGTTTTCTTGGCTTCCTCATCATTCCCATACAATGGAATTTTCGCCATTTCAATATACCAATCGCAAAAATCGTCCCAAATAAAATTATATAGCACCCGGCCTACTTCGCCAAATTCGTATTTTTCCGCCAGCCTTGTCACAAGTTCAATCGTTTCATTCAAACGGGTAAGAATCCATTGATCGGCAACCGATTTCTTTCCGCTTAAATCCATTTCCTCATAAGCCAGTCCATTTAAATTCATCAAGACAAATCGGGAAGCATTCCATATTTTATTGGCAAAATTCCACACGGCTTCTACTTTTTCAAAGCTGAATCTTAAATCTTGGCCTGGGCTTGAGCCGGTGGCCAAAAAGTAGCGCAAAGAGTCCGCTCCGTACTGGTCGATGACCTCCATCGGATCCACACCGTTGCCAAGCGATTTGCTCATTTTTCTTCCTTCTGAATCGCGAACAAGTCCATGAATCAGTACATCTTTAAACGGGCGCTCCCCGGTAAACTCCAAACCTTGGAAAATCATTCTGGACACCCAGAAGAAAATGATATCATAGCCTGTGACAAGTACATCTGTCGGATAATATCGCTGATAATCTTTTGATTGTTTATCAGGCCAGCCCATCGTCGAAAACGGCCATAAAGCTGAACTGAACCACGTATCCAAAACATCTGGATCTTGTTCCCAATTTTCAATGTCGGCCGGCGGTTCATGGTCAACATATACTTCCCCTGTTTGTTTATGATACCATGCCGGGATGCGGTGCCCCCACCATAATTGACGCGAAATACACCAGTCGCGGATATTTTCAAGCCAATGCAAATACGTTTTTTCAAACCGTTCCGGAACAAAATGAACCTTCTCTTTTCCTTTTTGAAGCTTGATAGCCGCTTCGGCCAACGGCCTCATTTTCACAAACCATTGAGTGGATAAATACGGTTCAACGACCGCACCGCTGCGCTCACTATGGCCAACGGAATGGATATGTTCTTCCACTTTGATTAAAATGCCTTCCTCTTCAAGGTCTTTCACCAATTGTTTCCGGCACTCAAAGCGATCCATTCCTTTATATTTGCCGGCTTTTTCATTCATCGTGCCGTCTTCATTCATCACTAAAATTCTTTCCAAATTGTGGCGGTTGCCGATTTCAAAGTCGTTCGGATCATGAGCAGGGGTAATTTTTACAGCGCCTGAACCGAATTCCATATCGACATACTCATCGGCAATGATTGGAATTTCGCGTCCGGTAATCGGCAATTTTACGGTTTTTCCTATTAAATGCTTATACCGCTCGTCTTCCGGATGAACAGCAACCGCCGTATCTCCAAGCATTGTTTCCGGACGGGTCGTGGCGACTTCAATATGTCCGGAGCCATCGGCAAGAGGATATTTCATATGATAAAGCGCGCCTTTCACTTCTTTATAGATGACTTCAATATCAGAAAGAGCCGTCTTTGTCACCGGATCCCAGTTAATAATGTACTCGCCGCGGTAAATAAGGCCTTTTTTGTAGAGCGAAACAAATACTTCTCTAACTGCCTTTGATAGACCGTCATCCAAGGTGAACCGCTCACGCGTATAATCAAGTCCGAGCCCTAATTTCGCCCATTGCTTGCGAATATGATCCGCATATTCTTCCTTCCATTTCCATGTTTCCTCGAGAAATTTGTCCCGTCCAAGGTCGTATCTCGTTTTGCCTTCCTCGCGAAGTTTCGCTTCCACCTTCGCTTGGGTGGCGATTCCGGCATGATCCATGCCAGGCAGCCACAAAACATCATATCCTTGCATTCTTTTCATTCTTGTCAAAATATCCTGCAATGTCGTATCCCAAGCATGGCCAAGATGGAGCTTCCCGGTTACATTCGGCGGAGGAATAACAATCGTAAAAGGTTTTTTCCTCTCATCATCCTTTGCCTCAAAAAATTTACCTTCCAGCCAAAAAGCATATCGATCCTTTTCAACGGCCTTCGGATCGTATTTTGTTGAAAGAGTGATCTCTTGATTTTCCATGTTGACTGTGCAACCTCCTTATCTCTTCATTATGAATAAAAAACTCCTTCCATCCAAAAGGACGAAAGGAGAAATCTTCGCGGTACCACCTTTTTTCACAGAAAAACTCTGTGCACTTCTTAACTGTAACGGACGAACGCCGTCTTCCTTTACTAAAAAACTTCAAGGAAGCTGCTCCGGGGCGACATTCCAACGGGACCTCCTAGGAAATCTTCCAGCTTTCGATTTCCCTCTCTGGAAGGGGCCGTTCGTTGTACTCTTCCCTTTCAACGCATTTTCTATCTGCAATTCTATAAACTTATAGTACTAAAAAATTGTTTTTTTCGTCAATATTTTCCCCTGTTTCCGGCATGTTTATTCAAATTCACCATTCTCTTTTCATGACATAATATAAAATAACAAATTTACAGGTGATTTTCATGGCAAAAAAAATCAATCCTTACAGTTTTCGATCGCGCATCAAGCATTTCCGTTCCCTTCTTGAACAATTTATCGTTCCGATAGCGATATTTCAAGGAATTCGCACCATCTTCTTTCCCTCAACATTTGATGTTATTCTCCTTGCCGCTTTAATTATTTTGGCCGCCGCCGTGTATTTGGAGTGGTTTTAAATGTTTTCCTTCAAAAAACTGAAAAACCCGTCAACGAATAGGGTTGACGGGTTTTTCCATTTCCTCATTCAGTTTAATAAAAATGTTTTAATCTACTGATCAGGAACTTTCCTTTCTGTTTTGTTTTTCGTATGGAGTTCCGTTTACAAAACAATGCCGGGCCACGCTTTTCATCCGCGAGCCGGCTTTCTTGCCAAGGCAACATAATAGCAGGAATGAAGGGAAGCAGTCGCCAATCATTGGCCATTCCGATTTGGAAGGATTGGAGCAACTCCTATATACCGAAAATCCGGAAAAAAGGATCATAGTCTTCCGATATGCTGCCCCTTTTCCAAGGTAGTTTTTTTAAAGCAAATATCCCAATGACAAAAGAAATTTTATAAACATTTTCCGTTTCTTGTTCAAAATGTGTTTTCTTTGAAACACTCTTCACATCTTTCAATGCTTCATTTAATTTTGCCCCTCACATCTAAAAAATGAGAACAGTTTGAGTTCTGAATTTTCCTTTCTCAAGTTATTCCAACCGTTATGCTTTTTGTTTTTCCGCCGGAATATATATTAGGTCTCCTTCTTTCACTTCTTGATCATAACTGATGTTGTTGATTCTTCCCAGCTGTTGAACCGTAATGTTGTAGCGCTGACAAATATTTTCGAGCGAATCTCCCTGCTGGACAATATAGATTTTCAGCCTTGAAAATTCTTCTTCGCCTTCTTTCGCAAACAGCTTTGTCAAATACAACGCATTATCATTTTTTCTTGCATGTTCCTCTTTTTGAATGTCCGATTCTTCCTCTAATTGAACATCTTCGTGTTCATTCTCTGTTTCCTCCGCCCTTTCATCTGCTTGTTCCGCTGTTTTTACATGATGATCTTGTTTGGCCTCAATCGTAATTGTAGTATAGTCGTCTTCCTCCTCTTCTTCTCTTTTAAGCGGTTCTGCGAACACAATGTCTGCATCATTTTCTTCTTCATCTATATCATGTTCCTCTTCCGATGATTCCTGCTGCTCTTCTTCTTCCATTGATTGTTCCTCTTTGCGCACCATTTCAGTTTCACTGGCAAGCGGCTCCTCTTTTTCCTCCACCATCTTTTCCTCATTGATTTCATCTTGGCGGGTGAAAGTCATTTCCTCTTCTTGCATTTCATCTTGGCGGCTGAAAGTCATTTCCTCTTCTTGCATTTCATCTTGGCGGCTGAAAGTCATTTCCTCTTCCTGGCGCACCTCGTCCATTTCATGGGCAGGCGCTTCTTTTTCTTGTCCCATAACTCCATAAATCGATAAATCCGCCAATAGTTTTAAACAGTTTTCCTGTGGAAAGTCATAATCGAATGATTCAATTGCCACAAACACCTCTTCTAAATTGGAAATCCGCTTTTTCGGGATTGTAATATCTACCGGAAGCTGATGAGTGAACTCGGCTATGCCGTCCTCTCTTGCCTCCAATTGCTGAATAAAGCGGACGCCGTATTCCGGAAATGAATCATTTTCCCCTTGTTCTTTTTCGCTTAGTATATATTCTCCTGAAAGTTCAAGCACTCCTTTAATCGTCACATATCCATTTCGTTCCTCAATGGATATGTCTGGTTCAAGCGAAATGGATAAAAGCTCGGACGCTTCCAAACCAGTTCGGAAATAGATCAACTCCTCAATGGAAAATTGTAATACGGACGTTTGTTCCATAGAAAAAAGAAAGCCTCCTTTCACAGCGGTAGGAATCAACATGTCATTAAAAGATGTATGATAGAAAAGAAGGAAATATGCAAAGAAAAAGGATTCGTTTCAAAGTAAGTCGATTGAAACGAATCCTTTCCATCCTTCTATCGCAAAGCTGCGAATGCTTTTTCACATGCGGCAATCGTTTTTTCAATATCTTCATCTGTATGTTCAGTTGATAAAAACAATCCTTCAAATTGGGAAGGCGGCAGATAAATGCCTTCATCCGCCATGATGCGGAAATAACGGGCAAAAAAGTCAAGATTTGATGTTTTCGCCTTTTCATAATTGGTGACTTCTTCGTTTGTAAAGAAGAAGCCAATCATAGAGCCCGCTCTATTAATCGTGTGCGGAATTTCATATTTTTCCGCGGCCTTTCGCAAGCCATTTTCCAGTTTATCGGCTTTCCGATTAAATTCTTTGTACGTATCAGGTGTCAGCTGAATAAGTGTTTCATAGCCTGCCGTCATGGCAAGCGGATTTCCTGAAAGGGTACCCGCCTGATAAATCGGTCCGTCCGGCGCCACTTTTTCCATAATATCAGCACGTCCTCCGTAAGCGCCGACAGGAAGACCGCCGCCGATTACTTTCCCTAAACAAGTTAAGTCCGGTGTCACGCCAAAATACCCTTGTGCACAATGAAAGTCCACACGGAAGCCCGTCATCACCTCATCGAAGATTAAAAGCGATTCATATTGTTTGGTGATATCCCGCAATCCTTCTAAAAATCCTTTTACAGGGGGGACTACTCCCATGTTTCCCGCTACTGGTTCAACAATCACCGCCGCGATGTCTTCGCCGAATTTTTCAAAAGCGAAGCGAACGCTTTCCAAATCATTGTAAGGAACGGTAATCGTATGCTGGGCAACGCTTTCGGGAACACCCGGACTATCAGGCAATCCTAAAGTGGCGACACCCGAACCGGCTTTTATGAGCAGTGAATCTCCATGCCCGTGATAGCTGCCCTCAAATTTTAAAATTTTGTTTCTCCCCGTATACCCGCGGGCAAGACGAAGCGCACTCATTGTCGCTTCCGTACCGGAGTTTACCATGCGCACAATTTCTACCGAAGGAACACGTTCTGCAACTAGTTCAGCCAGCTTGTTTTCCATCAAAGTCGGCGCACCGAAACTCGTTCCCAGTTCGGCCGCCTTCTTTAGCGCTTCAACAACCCTGTCATTGGCATGCCCTAAAATGAGCGGACCCCATGAAAGAACATAATCAATATATTCATTACCATCGATGTCATAAACTTTGGATCCTTTTCCCCTTTCAATGAAAATCGGATCCATCTGAACCGATTTAAAAGCGCGGACAGGACTATTGACTCCGCCCGGCATCAGCTTTTTCGCTTTTTCATATGCTTTTTGCGAATTTTCATATCTCATTCGTAATCCTCCTTTCAATCATCTATGCTTTTCTTCCAACCACCGAACTGCCTCTTTGGCATGATACGTAATGATTAAATCGGCTCCCGCCCGTTTCATGCTTGTAAGCATTTCTAAAACCGTTTCCTTTTCATCAATCCAGCCATTTTGCGCCGCTGCTTTGATCATGGAGTATTCCCCACTAACATTATAAGCAACAACAGGAAGGTTAAAATGATTTTTTACATCCCGAACAATGTCTAAATAAGATAAGGCCGGTTTTACTATTAAGAAGTCGGCGCCCTCTTCAACATCTGATTCCGCTTCCCTCAATGCTTCCATTCGGTTGGCGGGATCCATCTGATACGATTTTCTGTCTCCAAACTTCGGCGCACTTTCGGCGGCATCGCGGAACGGTCCGTAAAAGGCGCTTGCATATTTGACCGCATATGACATAATCGGAATATGTTGAAAACCGGCTTCATCCAACGCAGCACGGATTTTCCAGACAAAGCCGTCCATCATATTGGATGGCGCAATAATGTCTGCTCCTGCCTTAGCTTGGCTGACAGCGGTTTTCGCCAACAATTCCAAAGACGGATCATTTAAAATTTGGCCGTTTTCAACAATGCCGCAATGTCCGTGATCCGTATATTCGCATAAACAAGTATCCGCAATGACAACAAGATCAGGAAAATGCCGCTTTAATTGCGAGATCGCACGTTGGACAATTCCGCATTCATGGTATGCCCCTGATCCCACTTCATCTTTTTCGTGAGGGATGCCAAATACGATAACAGATGGAATTCCTAAGCTTACAACTTCTTCTATCTCTTCATTCAAACGGTCAAGGGACAGCTGATAAACTCCCGGCATTGATTTAACGGGTTTTTTCTCATTTTCCCCTTCCGTGACAAAGATAGGGTAAATGAAATCTTCCTTGCGAATGTGAGTTTCTCGAACCATTGCCCGCAAGTTAGCTGTTTGGCGCAAACGACGGTGGCGTGCAAAATTTTGCATTAGTTAATTCCTCCCTTTCATGATAAACGCACACATTTCTTCCACCATTCCGTCTATTGTATAAATAGCTGGGGTTAAACATGTGCATGAAATTTGATAAGATAAAAACGCATCCCTCGTAACAGGGCCAATACAGACGAAGACAATCCCTTGCAAAGCGTTTTCTAATTTATGTTTTTTCACCATTTCCATGAATGCTGAAACGGTGGATGTACTGGTAAACGTAATAAAATCCACTTTTTTGCCTAAAATTTTATTGGCCAGTTCATCTTCCTTATTTCGCAATGGGATTGTTTCGTAAACGATGAAATCAAGACAATGAAAGCCTTTGTTGAAAAGCTCCTCCCGCAAGTATGGTCGAGCCAAATTCCCTCTTGCAATGACAATTTTGCTTTTTTGATGCGCCCGTTTGGCCAGCTCTTCGGCTAAAGCCTCTGCACGGAATTCCTTTGGATAGAAGGAAACTAAAAATCCTTCCCTTTCTGCCGCTTTTTTTGTTTTTTCGCCAACGCATGCGACGTTCACATTTTGTACATCGTTTAGTGGGATGTGAAGGGTATGAAGGTGCTCCAAAAAATAGCGAACGCCATTTACACTTGTAAAAACGACCCAATCATCTTTTGTCAATTTTTTTAATAAATCGGCAATTTGATCGTCTGTGGATGTTTTTCTCGTTGCAATCAGCGGGATTTCAACCGGGCATCCGCCCGCCGCTATAATTTTTTCCGAAAATAAATGGGCTTGATCGGGAGCTCTTGTCACTAAAACGGTATATCCTTTCAGCGGCTTCTCATTGCTTGCCATGTTCAAGCTCCTTTTTTACTTTTTCAATCAACTGTTTTGCCCCTTGAGAAATTAAAGCAGCAGCCACATCTTTTCCGAGGGCAATTGGATCCGTTCCGGTTTTTGTTTTTTTGTAAATGGTTTTTCCATTGCTGTCGGCAACAAGACCTGTCAATTCTACTTTTCCATTCTCCTTTGCTTCGGCAAAACCGGCAATCGGCACTTGGCAGCTACCTTCCAATTCTTGTAAAAATGAACGCTCTGCCTGAATGGCGGCAGCCGTTTTTTGATCATTCAACTTTTTCAAAGCTGAGAGAAGTTCATGATCTTCCTGCCGGCATTCAATCGCTAAAGCCCCTTGACCGACAGCAGGAACACATATATCCAGCGGCAAATTTTCAGCTTTCAGTTTGTCCCGCCAGCCCATTCGTTTCAGCCCGGCAGCTGCGAGAATGATCGCATCATATTCATCGCCTTCCTGAAGTTTTTGCAAACGCGTATCAATATTGCCGCGAATCCAGCGAATCTTCACATCAGGGCGAGCCGCAAGAATTTGCGCGCTTCTTCTTAAGCTGCTCGTGCCGACGACGGCACCCTCTTTTAACTCTCTAAAGGTCTGTCCGCTTTTTGAAATCAATACATCGCTTACATCTTCTCTCTCCGGTATGCATCCAATCGTCAAACCAGTTGGCAAAACCGCCGGCATATCTTTCATGCTATGTACAGCCATATCTATTTCTCCATTTAACATTGCCTGTTCAATTTCCTTTACAAACAGCCCTTTTCCGCCTACTTTTGATAGAGTAACATGAACAATTTCATCGCCTTTTGTCGAAATTTCTTTTATTTCAAATTCAAACGGCGCCCCTGTCTCTTTTAATTTTGAAATCACCCAATTGGTCTGGACTAACGCCAGTTTGCTCCGTCTTGATCCCACCACAATTTTCCTCATCCATGCTCCTCCTTATGTTTTCCGTCAATGAAAGTTTGATAAGCTCCCAAACAAAAAGAAATTGATTAACAGCACTAAAAAAGAAGCCGTATTTAAGAAGGCAATGTTTTTTCCTTGCCAATTTTTCACCACTCGGGCATACAAATAAAAGCAATAAATTCCTAAAACTGTAAACGATCCAAGCACTTTGGCATCATACCAATGGAAGTCTGGAATTTTCAAGTATGCCCAAATAATTCCCAAAATAAGCCCTAAAATGAGAACAGGGACACCAATCATATTTAAAACATACGACATGTAATCCAGTTTTGCCAAATCTTGAATACGGAGAAGCCTTTTTCCCCACTTTTTCTTTTTTAATAAATTATATTGGATCAAATAAAGGATCGTAAAAACGAAAGAAAGGGAAAACGCTCCATAAGACAATATAGCCATTGTGATATGTATTAACAACAATTCGGAAATGAGCTGGCTGGCTACTTCCGTTGAAACGGCATCAGAAGGAGCAAATGTCCGAATAGCGATCATGATAAAACCGATCACATTAGTAAAAAAGACGAAAAAATCAACCCGAAGCAGCCGATTGACCACAAGGGAAAGGGTGACAAGCACCCATGCATAAAAATAGAGGCCTTCTGAAATATTTAAAACCGGAAATCTCCCTGTTTGCATCATTTGGGCAAATAAAAAAAAGGATTGCAGTCCCCAAACAATAGAAAGTAACCAGAAGGCGAATTTGTTTGCCTTCCGGTTAGGCTGCAAAAAATCGATAAAATATAAGAAAATGCTAAAAGCATATAAAACGATCATCAATTCGTTTAACCGAACAAAATTCCCTTCCAACATAAAGTTTTTCCTTTCACTTCATTTCAAGTGAAACGTTTTTTGAATAGGATGTTTTCGACTGAGCAGTTGATGAATGGCCGATCTTTTCGTCATTCAAGTTAAAAATCTCTTTAAAAAGCTCAAGCGACTGATCGCCGTTGGGAAGTGCGGCCAATTCTTTTACTTTTAATATCGGATCGCGCAGGAGCTGGTTAACAATACTTTTCGTATGTTTGTTTAATATTTTTCTCTCCCGTTCCGTTAAACCGGGAAGCTTCCGTTCAATACTTTTCATCGTTTCTTCTTGAATAAGAAGAGCTTTTTCCCTCAATGCCGCAATGACGGGAACTACCCCCAAGGTGTTCAGCCAATTGGAAAACTCCAGCATTTCCTGTTCAATCATCAATTCAATTTGTTCGGCAGCCGCTTTTCGCTCTTGTAAATTCGCCTCTACAATATTCTCTAAGTCATCAATATCATACAAAAAGATGCTGTCAAACTCGCTTAACGCAGGATCCAAATCGCGGGGAACCGCAATATCAACCATCAGAAGAGGACGGCCTTTCCGCATCTTGTCCACATATTCCATCATATCTTTTGTGATCACAAATTGCTTTGCCCCTGTTGAGCTGATTAAAATATCCGCCTCAACAAGTGCGCATTGCAGTTCATGCATTGTTTTTGCTTGTCCAGAAAAGCGTTTGGCAAGCTCATTAGCCTTTTCAAATGTACGGTTCATGACAGTGATTTGCTTTGCGCCGCTGCCATGCAAATTTTGGACAGCAAGTTCGCCCATTTTGCCGGCGCCTAAAATCAGCACATGTTTGTTCGATAAATCGCCGAAGATCTTTTTCGCCAATTCAACGGCAGCATAGCTGACGGAAACCGCATTAGAGCCAATATCCGTTTCCGAATGCGACCGCTTTGCCAACGTTACTGCTTGTTTGAACAGTTGATTAAAAATCGTGCCGGTCGTTCCGCCTTCCTGAGCCAGCAAAAAACTTGACCGCACTTGTCCAAGAATTTGCGTTTCCCCTAAAATCATCGAATCCAGCCCGCATGTCACGCGAAATAAATGCTGGACAGCATGTTCATTTTCGAAGTATTTTAAATAAGGAGCAAATTCATCAATCTCCATATCGAACCATTTTGCCAAAAAAGCTTTTATATAATAGCGGCCCGTATGCAGTTGATCGACAACAGCATATATTTCCGTTCGGTTGCAAGTGGATACAATCACGTTTTCCAATATGCTTTTTTCTTTTTTCAACTGTTTCATCGCCAAAGCCAAATCGCTTGTGCTGAAACTTAGCTTTTCGCGAATTTCAACAGGGGCTGTTTTATAATTTAGCCCAGCAGCAAAAATGTGCATGTCCGACCCCCCAAATGCTAGTACATACTGTTTATATTATAACAAATTATTGCGCAAAAAAAGTGAACAGTCTTTGAACCGTTATGTTATGATGAAAAGGAAAGGATGATCTTAATTTATATTAATTATTATGTAATAAATATTATCAAATAAATCTCGCTCGATCAAGTCTTTAGCTATTTTGAGGTGTTGATATGAAAAAGCATTTTACTCTTGTTGCAGTCATCATGATGGAAATCGGCTTGTTTTTTTTGCTTCAACATTTTCATCTTTTGCCTTATCCGCAAATGAACAGCTGGCCTTTCTTTCTTATCATGTTTGGAATAGCTTTTTTTATACACTCAAAAGTGGATGGCGATGGAGAAAGCATTGTTCCCGCCATCTTACTAACAGGTCTTGGAAGCCATTTTTTATGGGGCAAAAACTATCCCTTTTGGCCTGATGATTTGACAGCCATTCTTCTCATACTTGGTCTTGCTTTCACCGTCCGATCCTTCATGGCAAAAAGGGGAGCCGTCCAAGGCTTTATGCTGCTTTTGATTGGAGGAGTTCTTTATTTTTTGCCGTCGATATCCCTCTTTTTTGTTCAAAAACGTGTGCCGAATTGGGAATCTTTATGGCCGATTCTTTTTCTGATCGTTGGGTTTTATTTATTTGTCAAAAGAAAATGAGTGGGATTTGAGCTGTAAAAAACCGCTCGAAACTTTCCGTTTTTTCGAGCGGTTTTTGTCTCCTTAAGTCCATGAGCTAATCGCTGACCATGCTTCTTCTTTCCCATAGCCTGTTTCCGCTGAAAACAAGATGAGCGGATCGTTTTTCTCCATATTCAGCGTCTCTTTCACCACTTTCAAATGCTGCTGCCATTTCCCCTTTGCTATTTTGTCCGCCTTTGTCGCAATGACGATCGTTGGAAGACCGCAATATTTTAAAAATTCATACATCATGACATCATCGCTTGTTGGCGGATGGCGCAAATCAACGACGAGGATGCACGCTTTCAGCTCTTCGCGCCCCGTCAAATACCTTTCCATCATTTCCCCCCATTTTTTCCGCTCTTTTTTTGAAACTTTGGCAAAACCATATCCCGGTACATCGACAAAATAGAATTGCTCGTTGATTAAATAAAAATTCAGCGTTTGTGTTTTCCCAGGTTTCGAGGATGTTCGAGCCAAGTTTTTCCGATTGATCATTTTGTTAATAAAAGAGGATTTCCCGACATTAGATCGTCCGGCCAAAGCAATTTCAGGCAGCTGATCATTCGGATATTGATCGGGGCGAACCGCACTAATGACCATTTCCGCACTTGAAACCTTCATTTGCTCTCACCTGCCAAAGCATGTTTAAGCACTTCATCCATATGGGAGACAAGAACAAATGTCAGTTCATTTCTCACACTAGCCGGAATATCCTCCAAATCCTTTTCATTTTCAGCAGGCAAAATAATCTTTTTTAATCCGGCGCGATGAGCGCTTAATGTTTTTTCTTTCAATCCGCCAATTGGCAGCACGCGCCCTCTTAACGTAATTTCTCCGGTCATGCCCACTTCTTTTTTGACAGGTCTTCCTGTCAACGCTGAGATCAAGGCAGTTGCCATCGTAATTCCTGCTGACGGTCCGTCTTTCGGAACCGCGCCTTCCGGAACATGTATGTGAATGTCTTGTTTTTCATGAAAATCCGGATCGATATTTAGTTCGTGCGCTCTTGAGCGGATGTAGCTAAAAGCTGCCTGAGCTGATTCCTTCATCACATCGCCCAGTTTTCCCGTTAAAATCAGTTTTCCTTTGCCGGGAGTGACGGATACTTCAATGGACAACGTATCGCCGCCTACCGTCGTATAGGCAAGACCTGTGGCAACTCCAACTTGATCTTTCAATTCCGCCTGTCCATAGCGGAACAATTTTTTGCCGAGGAAATCTTCCAAGTTTTTTGCCGTTACGACAATTCTTTTTCTTTCGCCTGTGACGATCAGTTTTGCCGTTTTACGGCAAATCGTTGCAATTTGCCGTTCAAGGCCTCTGACCCCTGCTTCACGAGTATAATAGCGAATGATATTCAAAATGGCTTCTTCTTTTAATTGCAAATGGCTTTTTTTCAATCCGTGTTCTTTTATTTGCTTCGGCAGCAAATGCTCTGTTGCAATTTGAACTTTCTCTAATTCTGTATATCCGGCAATCGAAATAATTTCCATGCGGTCGCGCAGCGGTCCCGGTATCGTCGCTAAATTATTGGCGGTAGCAATAAACATTACTCTTGATAAATCATACGGCTCTTCAATATAGTGGTCGCTGAAATTATGGTTTTGTTCAGGATCGAGCACTTCGAGAAGAGCAGCGGAAGGGTCGCCGCGAAAATCGCTTGACATTTTATCAATTTCATCGAGAAGAAACACAGGGTTGACCGTGCCGGCTTTTTTCATTCCTTGAATAATCCGCCCAGGCATTGCCCCAACATACGTTCTTCTATGCCCGCGTATTTCCGATTCATCTCTTACACCGCCGAGCGATATTCTCACAAATTTTCTATTGAGCGATTTGGCAATGGAGCGCGCCAACGATGTTTTTCCAACGCCCGGAGGACCGACTAAACATAATATCGGATCTTTTAATGAGCTTGTCAGCTTTTGCACGGCCAAATATTCCAATACACGCTCTTTGACTTTTTCTAATCCGTAATGCTCTTTGTTTAACGTTTCTTCCGCAAATGCAATATCAATCTTTTCCTCTGTCGCTTTTTTCCATGGCAGCGAAATGAGCCAATCCAAATAATTGCGGATGACGGCACTTTCCGCTGATGTCGCCGGTATTTTTTCGTAGCGGCTCAACTCTTTCATTGCTGTTTTATATACATGTTCCGGCATGCCGGATTGATTGATTTTTTCCGTCAAATCTTCGACTTCGCCCGTTTTTCCTTCTTTTTCTCCAAGCTCTTTTTGAATGGCCTTCATCTGCTCGCGCAAATAATACTCTTTTTGTGTCCGTTCCATTGATTGGCGGACGCGCTGGCCGATTTTCTTTTCAAGCTGGAGCACTTCTTTTTCATTATGGAGCATTTGAATAATTTTGTTTAATCGATTCGTTACATCGAATGTTTCTAAAATTTCTTGCTTATCTTTCAATTTTATCGGCAAGTGGGAGGCGATGATATCAGCCAGTCTCCCAGGTTCATCAATATCCATCACTGTTGCAAATGTCTCGCTGGAAATTTTCTTGGACATTTTTATGTATTGCTCGAAATATTCAAGCGCCGTTCTCATTAAAGCTTCTTCTTCTATACTTTTTTCATTCGGTTCCTCAAAGGTAACAACTTCTACCGAAATGTATGGGTCTTTATTTTCAAATTTTTGAATGGTTCCTCTTTTCAATCCTTCCACAAGCACCCGGATTGTTCCGTTCGGCAGCTTCAACATTTGCTTAATTTTTGTTAATGTCCCTACAAGATATAAATCGTCCTCATCTGGTTCATCTATTGATATTTCTTTTTGTGTGGTCATAAAAATAATATGGTCATCGATCATCGCCTTTTCAAGAGCTTGTACAGATTTTTCACGTCCGACGTCCAAATGCAAAACCATCGATGGATAAACTAACAAACCTCGAAGTGGTAGGAGGGGGACAATGATGCTGTCTTTTTTCGCCATACGCTTACACCTCCATAGTAAAAAGGGATTATACAATGGTTCTTGTTCAATTCTATCTTATTCTGTTGGTACTGTCTATTTTGAATGTTATCTTCATTTTCGTCCATCTGCCAAATAGAGCGATTTTCCAACAAAACAAGGTTCAGTGCTTTGTACTGAACCTTTCAAAAAGTCCGTGCATAATCGATTGATCTTTATACCGATTCCTTTTTCGCAAAAGAGTCTTGCCGGACTTCTTCTGTGGGCGGATTCACTAATGCGTGGTCGAGGACTTCTTGAAAATGGCGGACAGGAATAATTTCTATGCCTTCTATCGTTTTCAAGATCGACTGCATATTATCCGCCGGAACAATAACTTTTTTGGCCCCTGCGTTTTTGGCTGCCTTTATTTTCGGAATGATGCCGCCAATCGGCTTCACATATCCATGAATACTAATTTCTCCTGTCATCGCAACAGTGTGATCAACAGCTATTTTATGTATCGCAGAAAAAATTCCGGTGGCCATGGCAATTCCCGCACTTGGTCCATCGACCGGAACTCCGCCGGGAAAATTGACGTGGATGTCATAATCGTGCGCGTTTATTCCCATTGATCTTAAAACAGTGATGACATTTTCTATTGATCCTTTCGCCATGCTTTTTCTTTTTATTGATTTGCCGTGATCGCCAATGCTTTCCTCTTCAATAATTCCTGTAATATTGATTGTTCCTTTTTCCCTCGCTGGAATAACCGTTACTTCGATTTCCAGAAGCGAGCCGCTGTTTGGCCCATAAACCGCCAATCCGTTCACTAAACCGACTTTCGACTCAGCGCCGATTTTCTTTTCATCTTTTGGCGTAAGCTGGCTCGAATGGACCACCCATTCAATATCTTCCGTTCTGATTTCCTGACGGTCTTCCGTAATGGCTATTCCGGCTGCAATTTGCATCATATTGACGATTTCCCGGCCATTTCGCGCATAAGTGGTTAAGATGGAAATCCCTTCTTCAGACACAAGCATATTGACTTTTTCCGCTGCTTTTTTCGCTACAACGGCCAGTTCATCCTTTGTTAAATCCCGAAAGAATACTTCCAAACAACGGGAGCGGATCGCCGGCGGAATTTCATTCGGAGTCCGCGTCGTAGCCCCGACTAAACGAAAATCAGCCGGCAGGCCATTTTGAAAGATGTCATGAATATAATTCGGAATTTGGGAATTTTCTTCACTATAATAGGCGCTTTCTAAAAACACTTTTCGATCTTCCAGAACTTTTAAAAGTTTATTCATTTGAATAGGATGAAGCTCGCCAATTTCATCAATAAACAACACCCCTCCATGGGCATGCGTGACGGCTCCTTGTTTCGGCTGAGGAATCCCCGCTTGACCCAAAGCCCCCGCCCCTTGATAAATCGGATCATGGACGGAACCGATTAAGGGATCGGCTATTCCCCGTTCATCAAATCTTGCCGTTGTTGCATCTAATTCAACGAATACAGCATTTGGCTGAAACGGCGATTTTTTATTTCGTTTTGCCTCTTCAAGAACGAGCCTTGCAGCAGCCGTTTTCCCTACCCCAGGTGGTCCGTAAATAATGACATGCTGTGGATTCGGACCGCATAAGGCTGCCTTTAATGCTTTTATTCCGTCTTCCTGGCCAACGATATCGAAAAAACTTTTCGGACGAATCCGTTCAGCAAGAGGCTCTGATAGTTTGATCGAACGCAATTTGCGCAACTGCTCCATTTCTTTTTTCGACTCTCGGTCAATGGTCACTTTTTGCGTTCGCTGGTTTCGCAGCAAATTCCAAAAATACAATCCGACAATGATGCCGAAAAAAAGCTGTATAAAAAGGGCTATTCCTGTCCAATTCATCCTTTTTCTCCTCCTCGACCAACTGTTTACCTCCTATTATCTCCCTTGTAAAGAAGGATTAAACATGTGATCGAAGAGCAGTTGAAAAAGAAAGAGGATCACCATTCCTTTGGATTGATCCTCTTTTAGCTGAATTTATGCAGATGTTTTCGTATCTTCATGAACGACTGTTCCGTCTTTTGTAATCAGCTTCGGTGAAGATTTTTCCGCCACTGTATCTGCTGTAATCACGCACTTCACAATATCCTCGCGTGACGGCAATTCAAACATCACATCAAGCATGATGCCTTCAATGATGGATCGCAAACCGCGGGCGCCTGTTTTTCTCTCAATGGCTTTTTTGGCAATCTCTTTTAAGGCTTCTTCTTCAAATTCAAGCATAACACCATCAAGTTCAAGCATTTTTTGATATTGTTTGACGAGTGCGTTCTTCGGTTTTGTTAAAATTTCCACCAAAGCTTCTTCATCCAACGGTTCGAGGCTGGCAATAACCGGCAATCGACCGATAAATTCCGGGATGAGGCCAAACTTCAGCAAATCCTCAGGCAATACTTTTGAAAGCAGTTCCTTTTGATCCAACTCTTTGTTTCGGTTATCGGCTCCAAAACCCATGACCTTTTGCCCTAATCGGCGCTTAATAATTCCTTCAATTCCGTCGAAGGCACCCCCGCAAATAAATAGGATGTTGGTTGTATCAATTTGGATAAATTCTTGATGCGGATGCTTTCTTCCTCCTTGCGGCGGGACGCTCGCAACCGTTCCTTCCAAAATTTTTAAGAGGGCTTGCTGCACCCCTTCTCCAGAAACGTCTCTTGTGATGGATGGGTTTTCTGATTTGCGAGCAATTTTATCGATTTCGTCAATATAAATAATTCCTTTTTCCGCCTTTTCTACGTCATAATCAGCCGCTTGGATGAGTTTAAGCAAAATGTTTTCTACGTCTTCCCCTACATACCCCGCTTCAGTAAGCGATGTGGCATCAGCAATGGCAAAAGGCACATTTAAAATGCGGGCAAGCGTTTGAGCGAGTAGCGTTTTTCCGCTTCCAGTCGGCCCGATCAAAACGATGTTGCTTTTGGAAAGTTCGACATCATCAATCTTACTGTTGGAATTGATCCGTTTATAATGGTTATAAACAGCCACAGACAATGATTTTTTTGCTTGCTCCTGGCCGATGACATATTCATCTAATATTTCTAGAATTTCTTTCGGTTTCGGGACATCTTTAAATTCAACTTCTTCTTCTGTATTTAACTCTTCTTCCACTATTTCAGTGCAAAGCTCAATGCATTCATCGCAAATATATACGCCTGGACCAGCGACAAGTTTTCTTACCTGGTCTTGAGTTTTTCCGCAAAAAGAGCATTTTAATTGTCCCTTTTCGTCATTAAACTTAAACATGTGATCACCCCTTAATATCCTTCCTTTCATCCCCATCCAAAACAAACGCGGCAAAATGATTGGGGGAACGATCAAAACCGCCCGAAAAAAGAGTATGTACTGCATTTTAACATAAAAAGACTGAAAAGCGTTAATCAAAAGTATGTATCATTTTTTTCCAAAACTATGTAAAGCTACTGTTACAAATTCAATGATACGCTTTTCATTTTATAAAACAAGGCACGATCAAGTCGCGCCTTGTTTTCCTTTCACCGTTGATTTCAAATATCCCTTTTCTATATTATGCAACATCTTTTCTATTTTCTACAAGAAAATCGATTGCTTTTTTAATTTTTAAATCTTCTTTTAGATGATCAGTGGATCCGATAATCTTTTTCATGTTCTCAACAGATAAATTGTAGGCTTCAGCCATTTTTTGCAGCTCTTCATTCACTTCTTCTTCCGATACTTCAATGTTCTCGGCATTGGCAATCGCTTCGAGTGTCAGGCTGTATTTTACCCGTTTTTCCGCATCTTCCTTCATTTGTTCGCGCAAGCCTTCTTCATCTTGGCCGGAGAATTGGAAATAAAGCTGTAAATTTAAACCTTGCATTTGCAAACGTTGTTCAAATTCCCTCATCATTCGATCCAATTCATTGTCAATCATTACTTGCGGAATATCAACTTCGACATTTTCCGCCGCCTTTTCCACAAGGTCATCACGAAGTTTATTTTCCGCATATGTTTTCTTTTCCTCTTCCAAACGCTTTCTGATTTTCGCTTTTAACTCATCAAGCGTTTCGACATCTTCATTTACATCTTTTGCAAATTCATCATCTAAAGCTGGCAATTCTTTTCTTTTGATTTCATGAATTTTCACTTTAAATACAGCAGGTTTGCCAGCTAAATTTTCTGCATGATACTCTTCCGGGAAGGTAACTTCCACATCTTTTTCAGCGCCAGCTTCGAGGCCGATCAGCTGTTCTTCAAAACCGGGGATGAAGGTTCCTGAACCGATCTCAAGCGAATAATTTTCCGCTTTTCCGCCTTCGAACGCTTCGCCATTCACCTGACCCTCGAAGTCGATGACAACTGTATCTCCTTCTTCCACTTTGCCTTCTTCTTTCACAACCAACTCAGCATGACGCTCTTGCAATTGCTTCAATTCGTTTTCAACGTCTTCGTCCGTAACGGTTGCATCTTCTTTTTGAACATCCAACCCTTTATATTCACCAAGTTTCACTTCAGGTTTCACCGTTACTTTTGCAGTGAAAATCAGCGGCGACCCTTTTTCAATTTGTTCAATATCAATCTCCGGACGGTCTACCGGTTCGATGCCCGCTTCTTCCACAGCTTTCGGATAAACTTCAGGAAGCAAAAGATCCAGCGCATCTTGATAAAGCGCTTCAACGCCGAATCTTTTCTCAAAAATTGACCGCGGCACTCTTCCTTTGCGGAAGCCAGGAATACTTACATTTTTTACAACTTTTTTAAAGGCTTTATCGAGCGCTTCATTAAATGTTTGTGCGTCTACTTCTACTGTTAAGACGCCTTCATTGCCTTCTAATTTTTCCCACTTCACTGACATCTGTTTCCCTCCAACAATCGAAAAATATAATTCATTTACACATACGGCAAATTCATATGACTTGTCCATATGAAATTTACCCTGAATAAACGTTCTATTAATAAATGAAGAAGATAGCCTTGTACATTCAAGACTTGGACAAAAGACATATAAATCGGCAATCATCTTGAAAAAAACATTTTACAACCATTTTATTATAACATAGGATACAAACGTTTCAATAGGTTCTCATATTGGAATATTTGAAAATTCTTCGATCTGCCTGATCTTTTGGCAAATCGCCGTCATTTTTGCCTTTTTTACTTGATAAATGTTTCCAACTTCTTCTAAATGAATGGGGATGCCAAAAACCTCATAACCTACTGCATGCAGCGAGGCGGCCCAAAGCGCATGATTGTCTGGTATCGGTTGAAAAGGATACATGACGTAAAGATGGCGTATCCACATTTCTTTTACCGCTTCAAAAAGTGTCGGATTTTCATTGCCTAAAACGTCATCAAGAAGATTAATTACCTTTTTGGCAAAAGGTGTTTCTAATAAATCATGCAGCCTGTCCGGTTTGACAACGATCGATTCGCCAAATTTGGCAACCTTCATGCTTCCGGATATTTCCTGATCCCTTAACAATTGCAGCAGCATTGTTTTGACAATGGGATGGACAGTTTTCGAAAGGAGCATTTTTTGAATCGTATCGAGATAACCTTCTGCACTCTTATTTTTTAACGTTTGAACAAATAGTAGCTGTTTGTCTATAAGGCGAAAAAGGTCGTCATCTTCGTCTTCCGCTGCTTTTGGATTCGCTTCTGTCATCTTTCGGCTTAAATCAAGAAGCTTGTAAAACTGTTCAGCGTGAGTGGATGGCAGCTTATTTTCTTCCAATACCGCTTCAATCGTCGCTTCCACTTCCTCATATTGTCCGAGCTGAACGAGTATGGTTAAATACATTTGCAATACTTGAAAATAATTTCCTTTTGCTTGATGAAGCATTTCTTTGCAAATTTGTTTAGCGCTCACAAAATCCCCAAGCTCCATAAAGCAAATAGCGATTCCAAAGTCAATTTCTGGATGATTGGAATCCCATTGTCTTGCTTCGAAAAGAAGTTCAAGCGCTTCTTCATAATTTTTATTGTTTAAAGCATCCATTCCCATTTCAATGAGACGTTCTTTTAGCATTGGAAACGGAATAATTTTCCCACTTCTCTTCTTCATATAAAAAACCTCTTTATCATTTTCTACAAGTTTACCAGCCCAACGAAAAGAAAACAAGGCAATAAGAATAAAAGCGCAGGCTCAAGCCCACGCTTTTTCTTTTTGCTCAAATTGTTTAATTTGATCGTCGTATAGCAAGGTAAACGCAATTTCATCGCGTCCGTTTAGAAGCATATCTTTCCAATGCTGATCAATTTCAAAATAAAATTCAAATCCTTCCTGATCGGACACTTTTTGCTGTTGTAAATCAATCGTGCATTCGTAGGCATTTCCTTCCGCCTTTTCGAGCAGCGTTTGAAAAACATCGGAATGAACGCGAATTGGCAGCAATCCGTTTTTCAAGCAGTTTTGATAAAAAATATCCGCAAAACTTGGCGCAATAATCGCACGAAAACCGTAATCGCTAAGCGCCCATGGTGCATGTTCTCTTGAAGAACCGCAGCCGAAGTTTTCGCCGGCAAGCAAAATTTGCGATCCTTTATAAACTGGCTTATTTAGTTCGAATTGCGGGTTTTCTTCACCATTATCCAAATATCTCCAATCAAAGAAAGCAAATCGTCCATATCCAGTCCGTTCAATTCGCTTTAAAAATTGCTTAGGAATAATTTGGTCAGTATCGACATTTGTTCTATTTAATACTGCAACTTTGCTTGTCAAAGTTGTAAACGGCTGCATATGATCCCCTCCTTATTTTACAGCTTCTAATGTTAATGTGCGAATATCGACGAATTTTCCGTAAATGGCCGCAGCCGCCGCCATCGCCGGGCTGACTAGGTGAGTTCTGGCTCCTTTTCCTTGCCGTCCCTCAAAGTTTCTGTTTGACGTTGATGCACAACGTTTGCCAGGAGGAACAACATCATTGTTCATGCTTAAGCACATGCTGCATCCTGAATCGCGCCACTCAAAACCCGCTTCAATAAATATTTCGTGCAAACCTTCTTGTTCTGCGGCTTTTTTCACTCTTTGTGAACCCGGTACAACAATTGCTTTTACGTTCGGCGCCACTTTTTGTCCTTTGACCATATTAGCCGCCTCACGTAAATCAGTCAATCTGGAATTTGTGCAAGAACCGATGAACACATAGTCGATCTCAATATCTTGAATGTTCGTTTTAGGTGAAAGATCCATATACTCATACGCCCGTTTAAATGAAGCTGCTTCGCTTTCATTGCGGGCATCTTCAAGCGCCGGTATCGATTCGTTTACCGGAAGCACCATGCTTGGGTTTGTTCCCCAAGTGACCATAGGCGCAATGTCTTCGCCGCGGATTTCAATTGTTTTATCAAAGTGAGCGCCCGGATCTGTTCTCAATGACTTCCAATACTCTACTGCCTTCTCAAATTTTTCGCCTTTAGGAGCGTATTTTCTGCCTTTAATGTAGTTAAATGTTGTTTCATCCGGTGCAACCAATCCCGCACGCGCTCCGGCTTCAATGGACATGTTGCAAATGGTCATCCGCTCATCCATTGATAAATTTTCAATGACCTCTCCGCAATATTCGATGACATAGCCTGTTCCAAAATCAACACCGTATTTTCCAATAATATAAAGGATGACGTCTTTCGCCGTGACCCCTTTCGCCAACGATCCTGTCACTTTGATTTGCAATGTTTTTGGTCGGTGTTGCCATAAAGTTTGCGTTGCTAAAACATGTTCTACTTCGCTTGTTCCAATTCCAAAGGCCAGCGCACCAAAGGCACCGTGCGTAGATGTATGGCTATCGCCACATACAATCGTCTTCCCTGGCAGCGTTAAGCCTAATTCCGGTCCAATTACGTGCACAATTCCTTGATCTTCACTATTTAAACCTGCGAGTGTAATGCCGAATTCTTGGCAGTTTCTTTCCAATGCGCTTATTTGATTTTTCGCAACTTCATCTTTTATCACAAAGCGATTAACCGTTGGAATATTATGATCCATTGTCGCAAATGTTAGATCAGGCCGTCTCACTTTTCGGCCGGTTTGTCTTAATCCTTCAAATGCCTGCGGTGATGTCACTTCATGTATAAGGTGAAGATCGATATATAGAAGGTCTGGTTTTCCCTCTTCTCTGACAACGACATGCTCATCCCAAATTTTTTCTATTATATTACGAGGTCTCATTTTTTCTCCCCCTTGCCTGAATGTTCTCTATCTATAAGAAAACCGAGAGCTTTTCTTATGGAAGAAAAGCTCACTGAAATATGTTCTGTTGAAAAAATTCCTTAGCTTTCATAGGATTCAATCATGCTAATAATGGAATAATCTTCGGCAATCCCTTCGATGATCGCTTCTATCATTTCATTTGTATGCAGATATGATTCGCTATTTTTCGCCAAATCTTTCGTTTGTTTTCCTGAATTTAATACATTTTCCACAGCTTTTTCAATTGCGCTCGCTTCTTCATGAAGATTAAAAGAATGACGCAGAAGCATGGCGCTTGATAAAATCATTCCGATCGGGTTTGCAACATTTTGTCCGGCAATATCAGGGGCTGATCCATGGACGGGTTCATATAAATGCAGCCCGCTGCTGGATAAACTTGCCGATGGCAGCATGCCTAGTGATCCGCTGATCATGGATGCTTCATCACTCAATATATCGCCAAACATATTTTCCGTCACAATAACATCAAACTGGCCCGGTTTGCGAATCAACTGCATGGCGGCATTGTCAACGAGCATATGCTCCAATGCCACTTCAGGATATTTAGCAGCCGTTTCTTCAGCAATTTCCCGCCACAGCTTGCTAGTTGTTAACACATTCGCTTTATCAACAGAGACTACTTTCCCTCTCCGTTTTTGCGCTATTTGAAAAGCAGTCTCAAGGATGCGCTCAATTTCTTTTCGCTTATAAAACAGAGTGTCGACAGCGGCCTCTTCACCGTCTGAGTGAAGCCTTTCGCTCGGCTTTCCGAAATAAAGCCCGCCAGTTAATTCCCGAACAATGACAAAATCAACGTTTTCAATGTACTCCTCTTTTAATGGCGACGCATCTCGAAGGGATTTATAAGTTTTAACAGGGCGAAGATTCGCAAACAAATCAAGCTCTTTCCGGATTTTCAGCAAACCTTTCTCCGGACGCAATTCCGGGGGATTGCGATCCCATTTAGGACCGCCTACCGCACCAAGCAGCACGGCATCGGATGAACGGCATAATGCAAGAGTTTCATCCGGCAAAGGATCGCCGCATTGATCAATTGCTTCCCCCCCGATGAGGCCGTAAGCAAATTCAAATTCATGTTGATAATATTTTCCGACCGCTTTCAGTACTTCAATAGCTCCGTTTGTTACTTCCTTCCCTATTCCGTCTCCAGGTAAAACAGCAATCTTTTTCTTCACTTCCGCTGCCCTCCCTTTATGCTGGCATTATACAATCGTCCGTTGATTTTCCTTCGCCATATGTTTCACCAATATGGCACGGTTTACAGCATTAATATAAGCTTTGGCTGAAGCTTCAAGGACATCTTGGGCAATGCCTCTTCCGCCCATTTCCAAATCGTCGACCTTTACTTTTACATATACTTGAGCCAATGCATCGCGTCCCCCTGAATTGGACTGGATGCGGTAGTCTAATAAGGTGACAGATTGCTTCATACAACGCTCAAGCGTGTTGTAAACAGCTTCTACGCTTCCGTTGCCCGTTCCGGCTTCTTGGATAACGGCATCTTGTGTTTTCAGCGTCACCGTTGCTGATGGGATGCCTGTTGTGCCATAAGTAACTTGAAGTCCAGTAAGTTCATATGTTTCATCTTCACCGGTCAATTGCTCATCCAAAACCAATGCAACTAAATCGTCTTCTGTCAATTCTTTTTTCTTTTCAGAAAGTTCTTTAAATGCATTGAATAATCGGTTGATTGCTTCATCATCCAATTCGAATCCAAGTTCATAAAGCTTCACTCTGAAAGCGTGGCGTCCGGAATGTTTTCCAAGCACTAAGCTATTGGACTGCACACCGACAAGTTCCGGCGAAATAATTTCGTAAGTAGTTTTTTCTTTTAACACGCCGTCTTGGTGAATCCCGGATTCATGGGCAAAAGCGTTTTTGCCAACGATCGCTTTATTTGGCGGAACGATCATTCCGGTCAGCTTGCTCACCATATCACTTGTCCGTTTGATTTCATTCAGTTTAATGTTCGTTTCAACTTGGTAATAATCTCTGCGGATATAAAGAGCAACAGCAATCTCTTCCAAAGCTGAATTGCCGGCGCGTTCTCCAATTCCGTTAATCGTCCCTTCTATTTGCCCCGCTCCATGTTCGATCGCGCTGAGGGCATTTGCGACAGCCATTCCTAAATCATCATGGCAATGAGCAGACAAAATGACTTGGTCGATATTTTTGACATTCTGTTTCAAATAGTCAAAAATTTTCCCGTATTCGATAGGGTTGATGTAGCCGACTGTATCAGGAATATTGATGACTTTAGCGCCTGCTTCGATTACCTTTTCGATAATTTCAGCCAAAAAGTCAAGTTCTGTGCGGCAGGCATCCTCCGCAGACCATTGAATAATCGGGAAAAACTTTGCGGCATATTTTACCGATTCAACCGCTCGTTCAATTACTTGTTCTTTTGTCATTCTTAATTTGTATTCTCGATGGATCGGCGATGTCGCAATAAATGTATGCAGTCTGGGCTCTGAGCCGTCTTTCAAAGCCTCCCAAGCTGCATCAATATCTCTTTTAACCGATCTTGCCAACCCCGTAACAGAAGAGTTTTTGATCGTTTTGGCGATTTCCTGAACGGAGCGAAAGTCTCCAGGAGATGAGGCAGGGAATCCCGCCTCAATGATATCCATGCCAAGTCGCTCCAATTGCTTGGCAATTTCCAGTTTTTCTTTCAAATTGAGGTTTACGCCTGCGGATTGCTCCCCATCCCTTAAAGTTGTGTCAAAGAAGTTAATTTTTCGCACTATTTACCACCGCTTCCTTATTTTTCGGCTTTACAAACGGCATCATCTCTCTTAAAACTTTGCCAACTTGCTCAATTTGATGTTCATTTTCACGTTTGTTAATCGCCGTAAATTGTGGTCTGCCGACTTGGTTTTCCATAATCCATTCTTTCGCAAATTTGCCTGTTTGAATATCTTTCAACACAGCTTTCATATTTTCTTTTACATGTTCATCCACTACGCGCGGGCCTGATACGAAATCTCCCCATTGAGCTGTATCGGAAATGGAGTATCTCATGTTGGAAAGTCCGCCTTCATACATTAAGTCGACGATTAATTTTAATTCATGCAAACATTCAAAATAGGCCACTTCAGGCTTGTAGCCTGCTTCCACTAGCGTTTCGAATCCAGCTTTGACAAGTGAAGTCAAACCGCCGCAAAGAACAGCTTGCTCACCGAAAAGATCCGTTTCGGTTTCTTCTTTAAACGTTGTTTCCAGAACACCTGCCCGTGCTGCTCCGATTGCTTTTGCATATGCAAGTGCCAATTCCTTCGCTTGGCCTGTTACGTTTTGTTCAACAGCTATTAATGCTGGAACTCCCGCACCTTCTGTATAAGTTCTTCTTACTAAATGGCCGGGACCTTTAGGAGCAACTAAGAACACATCCACATCATTTGGCGGAACAATTTGATTGAAATGGACGTTGAACCCGTGGGCAAATACGAGAGCATTTCCTGATTTGAGTCCTGACTTTATTTCATTTTCGTAAAGTTCTTTTTGCTTTTCATCAGGAACAAGCACCATGATAATGTCTGCTTCTTCAACCGCTTCACGGACTGTTTTAACTTCTAAACCGTCTTCCTGTGCTTTCTCAAAAGATTTCCCTTTTCTAACGCCGACAACGACATCAACGCCGCTTTCCTTTAAATTCAATGCATGGGCATGGCCTTGAGATCCATATCCCAAAACAGCCACTTTTTTTCCATTTAATACTGCTTCATTGATATCTCCGTTATAATATACTTTTGTCATCTTGATCTCTCCCTTTCACTTTAAAAATTTTATATTAAATATGATTTAAACAATTGATATGTTTTTTTCCTGTTGCAATCTTTGATTTCCTCTAGGAAAGGCAGTTAACCCAGTTCTTGCTACCTCTTTTATGCCATACGGTTTCAGCAAATCTATTAAAGCTTCGATTTTATTCGGTTCTCCCGTTACTTGCACGACCACGCTGTCCTTGCTGACATCAATAATCGAAGCTCTGAACGGTTCGATCACGCCGTATATTTCCATTCTCGTCGATGGATTGGCAACAACTTTGATTAAAGCCAGTTCTCTTGCTACAATTGATTGATTGGTTATATCCATCACTTTTAGGACATCTATTTGCTTATTTAATTGCTTAGTAATTTGTTCAACTTCTTTTTCTTCTTTCACATTCACAACAAATGTGATTCGGGAAACACCTTCTACTTCCGAATGGCCGACAGAAATGCTTTCGATATTATAATTTCTTTTTGTAAAAAGGCCGGTAATTCGGTTCAGAACTCCTGATCTGTTCATAACTGTCAGCGTAATAATCCGCTTCATTTTTTAATCCCCACCATTTCATTCAATCCTTTGCCAGGTGCAACCATTGGATAAACGTTTTCTTCAGATGCCACAACGACTTCAATCAGTTCAGGTTCATCACTTGCCAAGCTTTCTTTCAACACTTTCTCTAGATCTTGATTGTTTTGCACTCTAGCCCCTTTAATTCCGAAAGCTTCCGCTAATTTAATAAAATCCGGCTGAGCTTGAAAGACGGAATGGGAATAGCGTTTTTCATAAAAGAGTTCTTGCCACTGACGTACCATTCCGAGCGAATTGTTGTTCAGAACGACCACTTTGATTGGCAGATTATGCTCTCTAATAACAGCAAGCTCCTGGAAGGTCATTTGAAAACCCCCATCTCCCAATAAAGCGACAACCGTTCTATTGCGGTCGGCAAATTGCGCGCCGATGGCTGAAGGGAGGCCAAAGCCCATCGTACCAAGTCCGCCTGAAGTAACCCATCTGTTTGGCGCATTGAAGCGGTAATATTGCGCAGCCCACATTTGATGCTGACCGACATCTGTCGCCACAATTGCTTCTCCTTTTGTTAGTTCAAATATTTTTTCAATCACTTCTTGCGGTTTTATCTCTTTTTCTGACTTTTCATACCATAAAGGATATTCTTTTTTATAGTCATCCAAATGCTTGATCCATTTTTGATGATCCCCTTGTTTTCCCTGTTGTTCCACTAAAAGCTTCAAAACATATTTCGCATCGCCGACAATCGGTATTTGCGTTGGTACATTTTTGCCAATTTCAGCCGGATCAATATCGATATGGGCTACCGTTGCATTCGGTGCAAAATGTTTAAGATTTCCTGTTACTCTGTCATCAAAACGTGCTCCGATGCTAATCAATAAGTCGCATTCATAAAGTGCCATATTGGCGGCATATGTCCCGTGCATTCCAGCCATTCCTAAGAAAAGAGGATGATCAGCCGGAAAACTGCCTAAGCCAAGAAGCGTATTTGTAATTGGGATTTGCTGTTGTTCAACATATTCTCTCAACTCATTAGCAGCATTGGCAAAAAGTACTCCCGCACCTGCCAAAATGACAGGCTTTTTTGCTGCGCTGACAGCTTCCACCAATCGGCGAATTTGCAAATAATTAGGTTCCAAAGTCGGTTGATATCCAGGCAATGAAACTTCGATATCATAATTGAAAGTGCCTTCTGTTTGCACAACATCTTTCGGTATATCGATCAAAACCGGTCCAGGGCGCCCTGTCGTAGCAATATGAAACGCCTCTTTGATGATTTTTGGCAAATCGTTGATGTGACGCACTTGATAATTGTGTTTTGTAACAGGCATCGTTATTCCAATCACATCTGCTTCTTGGAAAGCATCAGAACCGATCACGGTTGTTGCTACTTGTCCTGTAAAGACTACGAGAGGCAATGAATCAATCATCGCATCAGCAAGCCCTGTCACCAAATTGGTTGCTCCTGGTCCTGAAGTTGCAATGACTACTCCGGGTTTTCCGGAAATTCTTGCATAACCTTCTGCTGCGTGAATGCCTCCTTGCTCATGTCTCGTCAACACATGAAATACTCCGGAATGATAGAGTTTATCATATATCGGCAAAACCGCTCCTCCAGGATAGCCAAAGATAACTTCGACATTTTCTTTTTTCAATGCTTCAATGAGCATTTCCGAGCCCGACATAATTGTTGTTGTACATTTGGTTTTCTCATCCAATTGTACATTTGCAGCCATTAAAATATCCTCCTTTTAGACAGATGTGATGAAAATGAAAAACCTTCTCACCCCAAGCAGCCTGATATAACAGACTAAAAGGGGCGAGAAGGTTTATTTCCCGCGGTACCACCCTTCTTCGTGGCGCATGCCACCTCACGAACGGTTTGAACCGTTCTTTTTACTAACGAGTGCTTCGAGAAAACACACCCGGCCCACCCTACTAGCTTCATCAGCGTTCGAATCGGCACTCTGAGGCGAGTTCATCTTTGGTGACAACACCGGTTTCCAGCTGCCCCGGCTCTCTGCAGTTATCAAGGCCAAAGATTACTACTCCTCATCATCGTTTTCATCTATTGCAATAATAAATATTTTTTGAAAAATCGGTTTTTGATTGTTTATTTGAGCCTTATAATACGCTTATTTTTTTAAAGTGTCAACACCATTTTATGAATTGTTCGATTTTTTTCATTAAGCCCAAATAGTTGATAGCGTTTACATGATGATTGTATCAACACTTTTAACAGTCAAAAAATTTTTAACGCAAATAAAATTCACACCGCCATTTCAATTTTTAAAAAAGATTGAATTCCCAACCCGTAAACAAAAAACAGTAGAATTCATTCAGTTAAAGATCATTTCATTTTTCCCCATTTTTCTATAAATATTCCCGCAAATGAACTGGCGTTTTTTAATACCCGCTTCGTTGTAAAAGTGAATCCTTTAAGCCTTGTTTATTGCCGCCATTCCCCTCCAAGAAGCCTGTGTTCTATTTCTACTTAACTTTCAAAATCATGTATGTTAACATAGTATGAGAATAAGTTTACATAAAAGAAGCGGTTAACCTCCCTATGGAGAAAACAAAGTCAAGAAAAATGGTCATTGCAGTTTTTTACTGTCATCACAGTTATTTTGAAATTCCCCTTCCCCTATGTTCCGATTAAGGGGCAAAATTAGCAGTTAAATTAACCGCTATATTGGCAGCGTATACGGCACGATTTCAATGCATTGTTATGCATTAAGAGGAGCAATAGGCTTCCTTTAGTTACTGAAGTATTAATCGATCCAACCGGCGGATACATTTTTGGATTTTGCAACGGGCTTAATTTTTAGAAAAAACTACTTTTAACCTCACAATTGCCACGGGTCGCAATACGATTGGAATGTTGATTACATTATAATTCGGCTCCATCCAAATTAAAGTTCGCGCTTAATATGGAATGAGGGCAAGAAGCGGCTGTTGGTGTCTATCCATTTATTCTAATCGGTTTGAGAAAAGCTTTTCTGGCCGATTGGATCGGGATTACAGTAAGAATTCGATTTTTCATGTAAATCCAATTCGAATGGAAAGAGTGATCGTGGATGAATAGAAAAAAATTTAAGAATGGCCGGGTGCTCCGAGGACATCATCTGTTGTGCGTTCATGGTTTTCGCGGAATGGGCTACAGTCCAGCATTTATTGAAAAAATGCACGATTTGGTAACGGAGATCAACAATCATGAGATAGATTTTCCAATCAAAGTTGTTGTCGGTTTAGATGAAGCCTGTTTTTATTGCCCGCATAAAGGCGATGGTGTTTGCAATTCCCCTAAGTCAAATGCTTTTGTCACCCACTTGGATGAAAAAGTGATGAATCATTTAAACCTTGAAAATGGTGAAATTTATATGAAAAACGAGCTTGTTTCTCTTGTTGCCAATCACGTTTATCCGGACGATCTTGATTATTTGTGCGAAGGATGTTCATGGCTCAGTTACGGTGTATGCAAGGAGGGCATTGCTCTTTTAAAAAAAAAGATTTCTAATCAAAAAAATGGATAAACAAAATGGACTGTTTTGCCTAAAATTGGCGTTTTCCTTTGCTAAAAAACCCCTTTCTTGATAAAGCGTTCTTCTTTAACAAGGTTTTATCTATTATGATGTTTCAAAAAGGTCGCGGGACAAAGAAAGAAAAATTATTATGCTCATATCGTTAAAGAGTTTCGTGAATAAGATCAAGAAAAAACAGCAAAAGTGTTTTCTTCAATGGATGTGTAATGTGTAAAACGAAATCACTTTATACCGTTTTTCATCGCATTCTTAACAAAAGAAAAAAGCTCATAAACATTGATATATCAACGTTTATGAGCATATGTAATAAATTTGATCATATTCAAAATCAACATAATAGCGTCCCAGGAGAGATTCGAACTCCCGACCGACGGCTTAGAAGGCCGCTGCTCTATCCAGCTGAGCTACTGGGACATGACATATTATTTGATAAAATCCTGAAAGACAATTTTTATTATATTTTTATCAAGCAGGAATGTCAACCCATTTTTCAATTTTTTGAGGGAGAAAAATCTCCCTCGCTAATAGTAAGCAACATTAAAGCATCGTGGACAAGTTAGAAACAATCTCTCCATTAAGATCGTAAAATTCTACGATTGCTTGGCCATTGGTTAATTCTAGTATAACATATGTTTTTTCTTTTCGCATCCTTGGCAGAAAAATACTGCCAGGATTAATAAATAAAATGCCATCGATCACCTCAGCGCCAGCTATGTGAGAATGTCCGAAACAAACAATCTTTGCTTGTTGTTCTTCCGCACGGTATTTCAGCTTCATTAAATTCATTTTCACTGAATATAAATGCCCATGTGTAATGAAAAAACGATATGAACCGATGGACTGAATGATTTCGTTAGGGAACTTTGCTTCAAAATCGCAGTTGCCTCTAACAATCAGCATATCCTCAATGGGATCGGCACCTTTAGGCAATTCTGAATCACCGCAATGAATAAATGCGTCGACTTCATGCTTGTGCCGCCTTTTTATTTGCAGCAGTTCTCCCGTAAGACCGTGACTGTCACTGACAATGAGTACCTTCAAAATTCATCTCTCCCCAGTTTTTCGATCATTGCTTCCAATTTTTTTAAAGCCTTTCCCCGATGGCTTATTTCGTTTTTTTCGCTTTTTTCTAGTTGGGCCATCGTTTTTCCTTTATCCGTTAGAAAAAAAATCGGATCATAGCCAAAACCATTGCTGCCAATTGGTTTCATTGCAATTTCTCCTTCACAGACGCCTTCCACCGTAACGGTTTTTTCACCCGGCACCGCCAGCGCCAAAACGCAAACAAACCTTGCCTTACGATTCTTCACGCCTTCCATTTTTTTTAAAACTTTTTCTATGTTTTTCCGATCGTCCTTTTCCATCCCTGCATAACGGGCTGAATAGACACCAGGTTCACCGCCTAGGGCATCAACGGCAAGTCCTGAATCGTCCGCAATAACCGGTTTATGAATCATTTGACTTATAGTTTCTGCTTTGAGAACGGCATTTTCTGCAAATGTCTTCCCTGTTTCTTCTACTTCGGGCAGTTCCGGATAATCCAACAACGACTTGACGAGAAAGCCTTTTTTTCCGAACATTGTCCGAAATTCTTCAACTTTTCCTTTATTTTTGGTGGCTATGATGAATTCTTTCATGAACGCTCCTCTTTTCGTTCTCTATTTTCGTCAATTTTCCCTGTCCAATCCCCGATTGCTTCTTTTTGTTTTTCGATCAGCTCCATGATTCCTTTTTCCGCGTATTGCAATAACAAATTCAGCTGCTGCCGCGAAAATGTGGATTCTTCACCTGTTCCTTGAATTTCGACAAATTGGCCGCTCGATGTCATGACAATATTCATATCGACAACTGCAGAAGAGTCTTCTTCATAATTTAAATCTAATATCACCCCATGCTCTGGAGCAATACCGACGGATGTTGCAGCTAGAAAATCTGTGACCGGGAATGTTTCTAGGACGCCTTCCTTAAACAGTTTTCCAAGGGCAAGGCATACAGCAACAAATGCTCCGGTAATGGACGCTGTTCTCGTGCCACCGTCAGCTTGAATCACATCGCAGTCAATCCATATCGTTCTTTCCCCTAATTTTTCCAAATCGACCACCGCCCGGAGACTGCGGCCGATTAAACGCTGAATTTCCATTGTTCGCCCCGAAATCTTTCCTTTTGATGATTCACGAATGGTTCTTTGTGCTGTCGCCCTAGGAAGCATTGAATATTCCGCCGTAATCCATCCTTTGCCTTCACCGCGCATAAAAGGAGGGACCCGATCTTCTACGCTTGCTGTGCAAATTACTTTTGTATCTCCGACTGTAATTAAAACAGATCCTTCAGGATGTTTTAAATAATCGGCTGTGATCGTTACCTTCCGTAATTCATTTTGATTTCTGCCATCAAGGCGCATTTATTTTCCCTCCCATTAAAATGCTGCTATGTACGTCGACATGAAAGAAGAGGCAGCTTTCAAGCTAGCCTCTAGTACTTCATTCTTATAGTATATCAAAAATGGTTGTTTAAAAACTACCGGTGTTTATATTCGCAGGCCTTGAAACGGGTTCTGATAAACTTTTGCCGTCCTCGCTCACAATATCTTGTTTTCCATTGACCATTAAGGAAACTTTTTCAATGCCTTGTTGTTCCGTTAAAGTTAAAACAAGGGAATTTAGCACATTGTTTGAAACGATTTTTTTCTCCTCATCGTAACTCCCGTAAATAGCCTCATTAAAATTTAGCGTTACATGGCCATCTTCGTATTTTGGCTTATCAATTAGTTTGACGTCCGGCTGAAATTCGCTTAACAGTCCGCTGGAATGATCAGGTCCAGTAACGAGCGCATTAACGGCGGCAACGACAGGGTCTTTTTCTTCGTTGCTGATCCTTTTTGTCACTGGCACATAATAGATTTGCTCCCCTTCTTCCCCTACATAATAGACGGTCAGCGGATATGTGTTCGTAATATCGACGGCATCGCTCGTTTCAATATTAATTCCATCTTCTCTTGTTGCTCCATCGCCAATCGGTGTTCCGTTTACAGGCATTTCTTTCAACTCATGTCCATTAATCCAAAGTTTCACTCGTTCAATATTGTTAAACTGCGTCAATGTCCATGTGATCGCCTGCAAAATTTTTTCTTCATCTTCTGGGCGGTAATTGCTGAATTCCTTTGAAAAATCTACAATGGCTGTTCCGTCTTTTATATCTACTCCTTTTATTTCCGTATCTTCAGGCAAAACTGCTCTAAACCCGTTTGGAAGAATGTTTGTCACCGGACCGCCGGCAACTAAGTACTCTAGAGCTTGTTTGGCAACTTCCTTTGTATTGGGAAGTTCCAACGTTTGCGGCGCAACCATTCCGTTTTTGTCAATTAAATACAACACTCTTTTGACCGTTTCTTTCGTCGCCTCTTCTTTTCCGCCTGCTTCAGATTGGGCGTTGTCAAGATTTTGATCAAGTTGGCCGTCTTCTTGATAGGTGATTTCTTGCGGTGGATCTATTTCCTGTTCGGTCTGCTTGCTGGTTAAAGACGAACACCCCGATAGCAAAACGAAAGCAGCCAATGCTGTTGATGTAAATTTGGCCCGTATGCGGTTAGGCATTGTAATCCCTCCTATGGCAGTTTGTACTACTATGTATACGAGCATTCAAAAAAAATAGACCAGCCCCCACAAAAAATCATTTATTAGAATAAAAAACAGCTTGCTCAATCCGAGCAAACTGTTTTTTCCAATTCGATATGTTTTATATTATGAATCTCATATCCAAACCATTTTGAAGCTATTTTTTGAAACAAGTCCATTGAACCAGTCGTTAAATAAAGATGCTGCTTTGTTCCTTCTTCTTTATTTAAATAATGATGAAAAGCCAATATTGCGCTTACTTCCCGAGCCGTTTCAACTCCAGAAGCAATGATTTTCACATCATCCCCCATAATTTTTTGTATGAAAGGGCTTAAAAGAGGATAATGGGTGCAGCCCAAAATGAGCGTATCTATTTTTTTCCCCTTTAAAGGCAGCAGCGATTCCCTGACAATCTGCTCCGCATGCTCCCCTTCCAATTCTCCACTTTCCACTAACGGGACAAATTTAGGGCATGCAAGGCTTTCCACAATAACGTCGCTGTTAATCATTTTCAGGGCACGGACATAGGCTCCGCTGGAAATGGTTCCTTCGGTTCCAATCACGCCAATATGCCCCGAGCGAGTAACTTTCAAAGCAGCTCTAGCTCCTGGCTGAATGACACCAATAACAGGAATGTCAAGTTGTTGCTTTATTTCCTTCAAGACCATGGCTGTCGCCGTATTGCACGCAATCACGAGCATTTTTATATGAAATCGGGAGACTAAATAATTGGTCATTTCCCAAGTAAACTTGCGAACTTCCGTTTTCGGCCTTGACCCGTAAGGACAGCGGGCAGTATCCCCTAAATAGATCAATTCTTCCTTTGGAAGCTGCCTCATCAATTCTTTTAATACTGTTAAGCCTCCTACTCCTGAATCAATTACTCCTATTGGTCTGTTCAAAAAATCGCCTCTATTCTATCATTTCTTGTTGCAATTTCTTTAAAGAATTTTTCAATTGAATAATTTCCTCTTTCGAGAAGTTTCTCAGTACACTCTTTAAATAATTTTGCCTCTTTTGCAGCACTTCTTCAATGACTGCAATTCCTTCCTGCAAAAGATGAACGTGTACAACACGGCGATCCCTGTCATCCCGCACTCTTTTCACCAAATTGTTTTTCTCCATCCGATCTATCAAATCGGTCATCGTGCTATAAGCAAGAAACATTTTGTTTGAGAGCTCGCCTATTGTCATATTTCCGTATTCCCACAAAATTAACAGCGCTTCAAACTGGGGCGGAGTAATGGAATAATCGCTGTAAATTTCCCGCCCCTTTTTTTTCACAATGATTGAAATATCGCGGAGACATTTTTCAATTTCCTCTACATAATTCAAGCCGCTCGCCATGTTCATACCCTTTCTTGATTAGTAAAAGCGTAAGATCACATCTATTGTCCATTTTTTTATGTAAAATTTCAAGTACTGTTCAAAAAAAGAGCAATCCATAAAAAGGGCAGCCTCAAATTTGCGGCTGCCTCTTGGTTATAACTTTAATTCACCCATTCTCAGAAGCTCTACAACGGCTTGTGAACGTCCTTTTACTCCCAATTTTTGCATTGCGTTTGAAATATGGTTTCGAACAGTCTTTTCACTGATAAAAAGTTCACTGGCTATTTCTTTTGTTGTTTTATCTTGCACCAACAGTTCAAAAACTTCTTTTTCTCTTTTCGTCAGCAGCGGTTTGGATTGAAATTCTTTCTCTTTCAAGTATGGTAACCCTCCTTGGCAGGTGAGAAGCCAGCCGAATAGGATGGATATAGAATTGTCAACATATACTATGTATTGTTACGGATGACTGTGACAAGATTGTGGCTTGCAGTGCATTTTTATGTAAAAAACCATTTCTGAACAAAAGAAGATATTCGACCAAGAAAAAAGACGTCTGACCTGTTATTTACTGTCAGGGCAATCAGGAAAAAGCATTTCCCAGGAAAAGTCGCTTTCAATTGATCATTCCCAAATGGAAAGGATTTTGCCCTCAATACAATCAAATCTTAGCCAAAAAGGTAAATGAATCATTTCCTTTTTGAAACAATCCAATACGTGAAAGCAATCCATCACACAAACGTGATCGTTGCAAAGAAAAAAGCGCCTCAGAAAAGAGGCGCTCCGGTTCATTAACTGTCAATATAGTCACTTCCAAAGAACTTGCGAAAAGAATGCAAAGTCGCTTCTCTGTTTAAGGCAGCAATCGATGTCGTAAGCGGAATTCCTTTCGGGCAAGATTGGACGCAGTTTTGTGAATTTCCGCAATTCGCCAATCCACCATCGCCCATGATCGCTTCAAGGCGCTCCGATTTATTCATAGCGCCAGTCGGGTGAGCATTAAACAACCGGACTTGAGACAATGGTGCAGGGCCGATAAAGTTTGATTTGCTGTTTACATTCGGGCACGCTTCGAGACATACACCGCAAGTCATGCATTTTGAAAGCTCATATGCCCATTGGCGTTTTTTCTCAGGCATTCTAGGCCCCGGTCCCAAATCATATGTTCCGTCGATCGGAATCCATGCTTTCACTTTTTTCAGCGAGTCAAACATCCGGCTTCTGTCCACTTGAAGGTCGCGGATAACCGGAAAGGTTCTCATCGGTTCCAAGCGAATGGGATGTTCTAACTTGTCAATCAAGGCCGTACAAGATTGACGCGGTTTTCCGTTAATCACCATTGAACATGCTCCGCAAACTTCTTCTAAACAGTTCATATCCCAAGCAACCGGGGTTGTTTTTTCGCCTTTGGCGTTAACAGGATTGCGGCGGATTTCCATTAAAGCCGATATAACGTTCATATTCGGGCGATAGGGAATATCAAATTCCTCTTGGTATGGTTCAGAATCCGGACGATCTTGTCTTGTGATAATAAACCGTACAGTTTTTTCACTCATTTGTTTCTCCCCCTTCTTTTCTCCATTCCTTAATGTTTCTTCGTATAGTCGCGTACACGAGGTTTAATGAGTGAGATGTCTACATCCTCATAATGGAATTTGGGAGCTTCTGTTAAACCTGCAAAAGATGCCATTGTCGTTTTCAGCCATTCTTCATCGTTCCGCTCCGGAAATTCCGGTTTATAATGAGCGCCTCGGCTTTCATTGCGGTTATAGGCCCCCAAGGTGATGACGCGGGCCAAAACTAGCATGTTTCTTAATTGACGGGTAAACGTTGCCCCTTGGTTGCTCCATTTGGCTGTGTCATTAATATTAATGTTTTCCCACCGTTCCATAAGTTCTTGTATTTTTTCATCAGTTTTCAAAAGTTTATCATTGTAACGGACAACTGTAACATTTTCGGTCATCCATTCGCCTAGCTCTTTATGCAATACATAAGCATTTTCATTTCCATCCATCTTCAAAATTTGATCCCATTTATCTTGTTCCTCTCTGACGCGTGCATCATAGAGGGATGATGATAAATCTTCTGCTGATTTTTCCAATCCGTTCATATATTCAATCGCCTTCGGCCCAGCAACCATACCGCCGTAAATTGCCGACAGCAATGAATTGGCGCCAAGACGGTTTGCACCATGTTGCGAGTAATCGCATTCCCCTGCTGCAAATAAGCCCGGAATGTTTGTCATTTGATCATAGTCAATCCACAAACCGCCCATTGAATAGTGGACAGCTGGGAAAATTTTCATTGGAACTTTTCTTGGATCTTCTCCCATGAATTTCTCATAGATTTCGATAATTCCGCCAAGTTTTATATCCAGCTCTTTCGGATCTTTATGGGACAAATCAAGATAAACCATATTTTCCCCGTTAATGCCGAGCTTTAAGTCAACGCACACATGGAAAATTTCCCGTGTTGCAATGTCGCGCGGAACAAGATTGCCGTATGCAGGATATTTTTCTTCAAGGAAATACCATGGTTTTCCATCTTTATATGTCCAAATCCGTCCTCCCTCTCCACGTGCAGATTCACTCATTAAGCGCAGCTTATCATCGCCCGGAATAGCAGTAGGATGGATTTGAATAAATTCGCCGTTTGCATAATAAGCGCCTTGCTGATAGACAATCGAAGCTGCCGATCCTGTATTGATAACGGAGTTTGTCGATTTGCCAAAAATTATGCCGGGTCCTCCGGTAGCCATAATGACTGCATCGGATCGAAAAGAGCGGATCTCCATTGTCGTTAAGTTTTGAGCTACAATACCACGGCAACGGCCTTCGTCATCTTGAACGATCCCTAAAAATTCCCAACCCTCATATTTTGTCACTAATCCTGCCACTTCATGGCGGCGAACCTGCTCATCCAAAGCATAAAGCAGCTGCTGTCCAGTCGTTGCCCCAGCGTAAGCTGTGCGGTGATGTTGTGTGCCGCCAAAACGGCGGAAGTCAAGCAATCCTTCAGGTGTACGATTAAACATAACACCCATGCGATCTAAAAGATAAATGATGCCAGGTGCGGCCTCACACATTGCTTTAACAGGCGGCTGGTTTGCAAGGAAGTCTCCGCCGTATATCGTATCATCAAAATGAATCCAAGGAGAGTCACCTTCACCTTTTGTATTGACTGCTCCGTTAATGCCTCCTTGTGCGCAAACTGAATGCGACCGTTTTACAGGCACCAACGAAAACAAGTCAACACTTACTCCAGCTTCTGCAGCTTTAATGGTTGACATTAAACCGGCCAAACCACCGCCGACAACGATTAATTTTCCTTTACTCATTTGGTCCACTCCCTTTAGTATTGCAATATTTGTTAGATTAGACAAAAGCAAAAATTGCGCGAAGACCTACAATGGAAAGCAACAAAAAAATGGCCATAGTGACATAAGTTGAGATTTGTTGAGATCGAGGAGTAACAGTAATTCCCCAGCTTACAGCAAAAGACCACAGACCGTTGGCAAAGTGGAAAATAGCTGATAACACCCCAACAATATACAAAGCTAAATTAATAGGATTGCTTAAAATTGATTCCATCATCTGAAAGTTCACATCTGCACCAAACATTGCTGCGATTCGAGTTTCCCATACATGCCATGCAACAAAAATAAGGGTGATAATACCAGTAATCCGCTGAAGAAGGAACATCCAATTGCGGAAATAGTTAAAACGGCTCACATTGTTTTTGGCCGTAAACGCAATGTAGATCCCGTAAATTGCGTGGTATAACAGAGGAAGGAAAATAATAAAAATTTCAAGAAAATAGCGGAAAGGCAAATTTTCCATGAAATGAGCTGCATTGTTGAACGCGTCTTCCCCTTTTGTGGCAAAATGATTGACAGTTAAGTGCTGGATTAAAAAGACGCCGATCGGAAAAACTCCTAAAAAAGAATGTAGTCTGCGATTCGCAAATTCTCTGTTACCAGACATCTGCTTTACCCCCCATTTTTTAATAACTATAATGTTTTAAAATTCATTCTTCCCCCTGTTTTGCTTGGCATGTAATCCATCTTCCCGACAAAGTTTGACGAAATCTTAAAATAATATGACAAATTCATTGTACTCTCATAAAGTAGGAGCGTCAAGAAAACGGCTACAAAAAGAAAATTTTGCCCTAAATGGTGCAAGGCTTGAAACTTCTATTTTGTTCAAAAATTGATTGCAAATTTATTTTTTTAATATACTTGAAATGAATGTTGTGAAAGTTCTTTCTTCGATCTCCAAAACTGTTATAATATAATTGTTCATTAGAAAGAGGGGAAACGATTGAAAGGGCAATCATACCATGATTATTTAAAAGCGCTTGGAGAACTCAATTTGCATTCATTCAGCTTTACACTGCTACGCGATCATTTTATTCCGGAGTTGTTAGGCAGAGAGCAGCAGACTATTTTGTATTGGGGGGGCAAGCAGCTTGCGCGCAAATTCCGGCTGTCCACGCTGGAAGAATTAATATCTTTTTTTCAGACGGCAGGATGGGGCCATCTGCAAATCGTTCATCAAAAAAAGAATGAAATGGAACTCGAATTAACGAGCAAGCTGATTGAAGAAAGAATGAAGCTTTCACCCGATTTATCATTTCAGCTGGAAGCAGGATTTATCGCCCAACAAATTGAGCAAATGAAAGGCTTTGTGACGGAAGCCCATGAGGAAATTAAAAAACGGGCGAACAAAGTCATCATTTCAGTGAAATGGGATGAAAAAGACACCATTCAACCCGTTCTGCCGTAATAGTTTCCCCCGTTTCTCACGTGGGTGAGAAGGGGGATTCTCTACTCACCCTTTCAAATGCCTTAATATATTCTCCGCCACATTCTCAGGCATCCCGGCTTTTTTTAGCTCCTCAACGGATGCCTTTTTCATATTTTCAACAGAACCAAACGTTTTCAGCAATTGTTTTTTTCGCTTCGGTCCTACACCCGGTATTGTATCTAAGACAGATTTCAACGCGTTTTTTCTGTGAACTTGATGATGAAAACTGATGGCAAACCGATGCACTTCATCTTGAATGCGCTGCAGCAAATAAAATTCCTGGCTGTTTTTTGGAAGTTTTAACATTTCCTCTTGATTTCCCATGAGCAAATTGCTGGTGCGATGCCTTTCATCTTTTACAAGCCCAGCCACAGGAATATCCAGTCCCAGTTCATTCTCCAACACGTCGCTTGCAGCCGCCATCTGTCCTTTCCCGCCATCGACAATAATGAGGTCCGGCAAAGGCAGTTCTTCCTTAAGAACGCGGGAATATCTTCTTCGAATCACTTCCCGCATTGATTCGTAATCATCAGGCCCCTTTACCGTTTTCATTTTATACTTCCGATATTCCTTCCTTTCCGGTTTACCATCTATAAACACAACCATAGCAGACACCGCAGCCGTTCCCTGAATGTTCGAATTGTCAAACGCTTCAATTCGATGCGGCGTTGGGATTTTCAACTTTTCCCCTAAATTTTCAATCGCTTTAATTGTTCGTTCTTCATCCCTTTCGATTAGGGAAAATTTCTCCTGCAAAAAAATTTTGGCATTCTGATAAGCAAGCTGTACTAGCTCTTTCTTTTTTCCCCTTTTCGGCTTAATAACCTGAACATTAAAGAGCGCTTTGACCATTTCTTCGTTCACGTCTTCCGGAAGCAAAATTTCTTTTGGAAGAAAATGGTGGTTTTTTGAATAAAACTGGCCGATAAACGACAAAAATTCCTCCTCAGGTTCTTGGTAAAGGGGAAAAAACGATACATCCCGTTCAATTAATTTTCCTTGTCTGATGAAAAATACTTGAACGCACATCCAGCCTTTATCATAGTCATAAGCAAACACATCCCGATCGATGAAATCGTTGAATACCATTTTCTGCTTCTCCATCGTTGCTTCGATGTTGGCAATTTGATCACGATACTCTTTTGCTCTTTCAAATTCAAGATTTTCTGCTGCTTCCATCATTTTCTCCGTTAATTCTTTTTTTACTTCTTTATAGCCCCCATTTAAAAAGCGGATAATGCTTTCAACCATTTGCTTGTTCGTCTCTTCTGGAACTTTATTGACACAAGGGGCGAGGCATTGACCCATATGATAATATAAGCAAACGCGATCAGGAAGCGTGTTGCATTTTCTAAGCGGATACATCCGATCAAGCAGCTTTTTTGTTTCCCTTGCCGCCTGAACGTTCGGATAAGGGCCAAAATATTTCCCTTTATCTTTTTTTACCTTCCTCGTCACGATCAATCTTGGATGGCGTTCAGCAGTAATTTTAATGTATGGATAACTTTTGTCATCCTTTAACATCACATTGTATTTTGGATCATATTTTTTAATTAAATTCATTTCTAACAGCAATGCTTCTATATTGGAGGAAGTAACAATATATTCAAAATCGGCGATTTCTTGAACAAGCCTTAATGTTTTGCCGTTATGCGATCCTGTAAAGTAAGAGCGAATCCGGTTTTTTAATACTTTCGCTTTTCCGACATAAATGACTGTACCATTTTTATCTTTCATTAAATAACAGCCCGGTTTATCCGGCAGGATCAACAGCTTTTCCTTTAATAACTCATTCATGCTACAACCACTCCATGTTCATCCTTCTAAGCTCTATTGTACATCAATTTTTGTTTATGCAACCTTTTGGCAGAATTTATAATAACATTTATTTCATTGAATAAATATGATATAATTTCCAATACTTCAGAGGGGTTAAGTGAAATGTATCTCATGTCTAAAGAAATAAGGACTTTTCCTTCGTTCAAGTAATGAAATAAAGATTTTCTGGGAAAGGAAAGGGGGTAAGCACATGAAAAATCCCGGTGTCGCAGCTGTTTTATCTTTTTTTGTTGCAGGGTTGGGCCAAATCTACAACGGCCAAATCGGCAAAGGAATTTTAATTATTGTTCTTTATTTTCTTTCCGTTTTGCTGATGTTTGTCCTTATCGGCTTCATAACTACTCCTATTCTTTGGATTTATGGCATGATCGATGCTTATAAAACAGCAGAACGGATCAATAAACAGGGCAATCCATCCTAGCTTTTCATAAAAGCCGAGGCTTTTTTGCTAAAGTTCTCACTTCCTTCTGAAGATACAACATTTTCCAAAAATAAGGAGGCGCCGCAAACATTTGGGCGCCTTAATGTTTTATTACATATGTTTGTTTAAAAGCTCTGCCAGTGCTTCTTTTGGCTGGTATCCAACTGCTTTATCAACAACTTCGCCGTTTTTAAAGACAATCAATGTAGGAATGCTCATCACTCCATATTGGCCGGCTGTTTCCTGATTTTCATCAACATTCAGTTTCACAATTTTTACTTTGTCTCCAATTTCTTGATCCAATTCTTCAAGAACCGGAGCAATCATTTTGCATGGTCCGCACCATGGAGCCCAAAAATCCACTAATACTAATCCTTCTCTTGTTTCTTGAGAGAAATTTTGATCAGAAACGTTTGTAATTGCCATTTGTACTCCTCCTAATTTGCTGGTTTCAACTATATGTTGAAGTATACCATGATCGATTGCTTGATGCGAATGTTTTGATCTGCCTCTAATGTTTCCATCATTTCTAGTCTTTATGCACAAAAAATGCACCAGTAAAAGGTGCTAAACATTCATCTTTTTATATGAACTGGCATTGCAGCATCTACGAGTTCCTCCACGTTAAGAATGGATTTTTATTTTTTTTATTTCCTCCGTCAACAGCGGCACAACTTCAAACAAATCACCGACGATTCCGTAATCAGCAATACTGAAAATGTTTGCCTCCGGGTCTGTGTTGATCGCAACAATCACTTTTGAATTCGACATTCCCGCTAAATGCTGAATGGCTCCGGAAATTCCGCAGGCAATATAGAGATCAGGGGTGACAACTTTTCCGGTTTGGCCTATTTGCATCGAATAGTCGCAATAAAAAGCATCACAGGCCCCACGCGAAGCTCCGACTGCTCCCCCCAGTATATCCGCCAACTCCTTTAATGGTTTAAATCCTTCCGCGCTTTTGACACCGCGGCCGCCGGCAACTATTACTCTTGCTTCCGTTAGATCAACACCTTCAGCCACATTTTGCACAACTTCTTTCACAACCGTACGCAAATCTTTTATTTCAACAGATAAAGATTCCACTCGGCCTGTTTTCGTTTCGTCTTTTTCAAGTGATTGAATGTTATTGGGGCGGATGGTTGCAAACACAATTCCTTCCGTGATCATTTTTTTTTCAAAAGCCTTTCCTGAGTATATCGGCCTTGTAAACACGATGTTGCCCCCTGCTGTTTCAATCGCCGTTGCATCAGAAATAAGTCCTGTATTTAATTTAGCCGCCAGCTTCGGTGATAAGTCTTTGCCTAATGCGGTGTGACCGAAAATGATCGCTTCCGGTTTTTCTGATCGAATGACAGCCAACACAGCCTGCGAAAAACCGTCAGAAGTATAGTGCTTCAATTTTTCATCCTCTACCAGCACAACTTTGTCAGCCCCGTGGGCAATCAATTCGCTTGCAAAAGAGCTTACATGTTCCCCAGCCAAAACAGCGACAACTTCCCCTCCTTCTGAAATGATTTTCCCGGCGGCCAAAGCCTCAAATGATACCTGTCTTAATGATCGGTCTTTCAATTCACCTAACACTAATACTTTGCGCGCCATATTCTCCCATCCCCCTTGTTTTCTTTTCTAAATGACTTTTGCCTCTGTCCTCAGCAATGAAACGAGTTCTTTTACTTGATCTTGAAGATCTCCTTCAAGTATCTTTCCAGTTTCTTTTTTCGGAGGTAAAAATACTTCAATTGTCTTTGTTTTCGGTTTCACATCGTCTTCGTCTAAATCCAAGTCTGTAAGATCCATTTCTTCAAGCGGTTTTTTCTTTGCTTTCATTATACCGGGCAATGATGGATATCTTGGTTCATTCAATCCTTGCTGGGCGGTGATTAAAAGCGGCAAAGTTGTTTCAATTACCTCGGAATCCCCTTCCACATCCCGAACAACTCTCACTTCTTTTCCGCTTATTTCAATATTCGTTATTGTGGTGACATACGGAATGTCAAGCAGTTCCGCCAAACGGGGGCCGACTTGGCCTGATCCTTCATCAATCGCGACATTTCCGGCTAATATAATATCTGCTCCTTGATCCTTTAAATATTTGTATAAAATGGAAGCGGTTGTGGATGGATCCCCTTCTTCAAGCTCATCTTCTACATTGATTAACACCGCCTTATCACACCCCATCGCAAGAGCAGTGCGCAATTCTTTTTCGCTTTCTTCAGAGCCTACGGAAACAACCGTCACTTCACCGCCATGAGCCTCCCGAATTCGTATCGCTTCCTCAATAGCGTATTCATCATACGGGTTGATAATATATTGTGCATCCCCGCAAGCAACCACACCATTTTCAATCACAATTTTTTCTTCTGTGTCAAACGTTCTCTTGATTAAAACAACGATATTCATTTCATCCATCCCCTTTTTCAAAAAATTTTCCGGGCACCGCATCATTATCTGCTATGTTGTATGTCGGTTCGTTTTCGGTGAATGGAAACCGTTTGTTAAAAGATCAAATATTTTTTCCGCATTCGAAAGCAGATCGTATTTTTGTTCTTTCATCACCCATGTTGTTGCCGTCTCGTCGATTGCGCCAAAAATCATTTGTCTTGCAATCCTCACATCCAGATCTTTGCGAAATTCACCCGTTGATTTTCCAAATTCAATCACTTCATCGATAACTTTTAAATAATCTTTTAAAATTTCGTTGATTTGCTTTCGAAGCTCCTTGTTCACTTGCCGCAGTTCCAGCTGCAAAACAACGGCAAGATGAGGATCCTCGACAAGCATTTGAAAATGTCGATGTATCAATGCAAACAATTTTTCCGAAGCCGTCGGCTTACGGTTCAGTTCGCTTTTTACTTGTTCTAAGTGTCCGCTTATTTTTTCTCTGAACAAAGAAATTAAAATGTCCTCTTTGTTTTTAAAATAAAGATAGATGGTTCCATCCGCTACTTTTGCTTGTTTAGCGATTTTTGACACTTGCGCTGCATGATACCCGTTTTCAGCAATCACAATAACGGCTGCATCAATAATTTGTCTATATTTCGGTCTTTTTTCTTTCAACGTCTCTCTTCTCCTTCATCATAAGTGAATGAATAGTCATTCATTTTCATCATATGTTAGCAGGCTTTTTTTGTCAAGCGGACGTAAAACAAGCATGCAAACTTTTTTTAAATTTTTCCCTCATCATTATTCTCCATTTTATTTTTTTCTTCTTCTATTAATCTTCTTCTCAAAATTTTTCCGACAGGTGTTTTAGGGAGCTCTTGGCGAAATTCATATTGCTTCGGCACTTTATACGCAGCAAGATGTTGCCTTGCAAATTGATCCAGTTCCTTTTCAGTCAGCTGGACCCCTTCTTTCGGAACGACATACGCCTTTACGGTTTCTCCTCTGTAAGGATCAGGAATGCCGGCAACAACTACTTCTTTTATTTTTTCATGCCCATACAAAACTTCTTCTATTTCGCGAGGATAAATATTGAAGCCGCCGGCGATGATCATGTCCTTTTTGCGATCGATGATGTAAAAGAAGCCGTCCTCGTCCATATAGCCAATATCGCCTGTAAACAGCCAGCCGTCTTTTAAAACAGCGTCCGTTTCTTCCTTGTTGTTCCAATAACCTTTCATTACTTGCGGGCCTTTTACGATTAGTTCGCCATATTCATAAACATCAGCGATCCCCTGTTTTTCAGCCGAGTATATGGCCGCATCAGTATTCGGCCATGGAATGCCGATGCTGCCTTTCTTTTTGACCTTTGAATCAATGACATTCGCGTGCGTGACCGGCGATGCCTCCGAAAGCCCGTATCCTTCCACAAGCTTCCCGCCTGTTTCCTTTTCAAACCTTTCCTGCACCTCTACCGGAAGAGGAGCCGAACCGCTTATGCAATATTTAATGGAAGTCAAATCATATTTTTTTAAATCTTTATGGTTTAATAAGGAAATATAAATCGTTGGCACTCCGGGAAAGAGTGTCGGCTTTTCTTTTTGAATCGTTTTTAAAATTTCTTCCGCTTCAAATTTTGGCAGCAAAATCATTTTGTAGCCCTCTAAAATGGATAAATTCATCACTGCCGTCATTCCATATACATGAAAAAACGGAAGAACTCCAAGTATTGATTCTTCCCCGCGCCGGCATGGATATGTCCAAGCAGAGCACATTTTGGCATTGGATATTAAATTTTCATGTGTCAGCTGGACGCCTTTCAGAAATCCTGTCGTTCCCCCTGTATATTGCAAAAGAGCTACATCTTCTTTCGGATCAATGTTTATATTCAATTCAGCCGCTGGAGATGTTTTTAAAATGTCTTTCCATAAATGGGTTTCTGGTGAAGGATCAATACTGACGGCAACATTTTGCTGTTTTTTGTTGACGAGCGGATATAAGAGGTTTTTCGGAAACGGCAAATATTCTTGAATTTTTGTAATAATAATGTGCTTCAATTTTGTCAGCGCTTTTATTTTCCTCGCTTTCGGATAGAAGATATCCAATGTTATAAGATATGTCGCCTCGCAATCTTTCAATTGATGCTCCAATTCTTTTTCCGTGTAAAGGGGATTCATTTGCACAACAATGCCGCCTGCTTCCAATACGGCGTAATAGGAGATGACAGCTTGCGGCGAATTTGGGAGCATTAATCCAACTCGGCTTCCTTTCTTTAAACCGATTTGTTCTAAATAATTAGCTAATTTTAACATTTGTTCATAAAGTTCGTAAAAAGTCAACGTCTTCCCAAAAAACGAAACAGCTATTCTTTCAGCAAATTGCTCGACCGTTTCCTTAAAGTATCGAGTTAAAGGCTTATTCTCCCAAATGATGGCATGCGGGACTTCCGATGGATAAAATTTCAACCATGGCTTTTGATGGTCCATCTTCTTTCCTCCCCATTGAGAATCATTTTCTTCATTATATCAAAAATATATTCAGAAATATATTTATTTTAAGAAAATTCAACACCCAACCAGCAGAGATTGCATTTCCCTGCCGGTTACGCAAAAACCATTAAATACACAATGCCGACAACAACAAAAACACCGCATAAAACCATTAATATTTTCGCTAGCGTTTCCATATCCTTACTCTCCCCTAATTTCCAATGCCTGTACCGATCACATAGGAAAGACCGACGGAAATGACCATCGAAATAAATCCTACCGCTCGGTTATCTTTTTGAATTTCATCATCAATTTTAAATTTTGGCGTTAAAAACTCGAAGATAAAATATCCGATCAAAAGCAATGCAAATCCGTAAAATCCCCAGCCAATCATCTCAAAGAGGGAATCGTGCTGTTCGATCGTGTAACGGAAAACATTGGATATGCCAAAAATTTTTCCACCAGTTGCCATAGCCACGGCAAGGTTGCCTTTATGAATTTCCTCCCAATTTCTGTATTTGGTTACCAACTCAAAAATGACTAAAAACAGAATGCCGCATAAAATGACGACACTATAGTTGGCGGCCGTTTCAACATAGACATTTTCCCAAAACGAATTCATGCTGACTCTCCTTACAAACAATTTATTTTAGATTGACGATTGTTACGCCTGTGCCCCCATCATTTGCTTCACCGAAGCGGATGCTTTTGACGGCGCGGTGCTGTTGCAAATACTCCCTAACTCCCTGTCGAAGCACTCCTGTTCCTTTTCCGTGAATGATGGAAACTCGTGGATATCCAGCAAGCAAAACATCATCCAAATATTTTTCAAGCCGAATAAGCGCATCTTCATACCGTTCTCCCCGCAGATCAAGTTCCAATGGAACGTGGAAATCTTTTCCTTTTACCGATGCAAGCGGCTTTTCCTCCACAGCCGATGGACTTTTGATATATTCAAGATTTTCTTCGTTCACCTTCATTTTCAAAATGCCGATTTGAACAAGCCATTCCTTTTCGTTAGCTTTTTCAATAAGTTGGCCTTTTTGATTTAAATTTAAAACTTTCACCTCATCACCTGGTCTAAAGGTTCTGTTTTCTTTTTTCCTTTTCGGCAGCTGCTCAGATTTCGCAAATACAGGTAGAACTGCTTCAAGCTGTTTTTTGGCTTCAATTAGTTCATGATCTTTCACGGCGGCCAACTGTTCTTTTTGCATTTTTCTTAATCTCTGAATAATGTCATCCGCCTTTTTTTGCGCCTCTTCCAGCTTTTCTTTCGCTTTCTGTTCCGCCTCTTCCAATAGTTGATCCCGTTTCCGGCTAAATTCCATCATTTTTTGTTTTAATTCATGGTACAGTTTTTCAGCTTCGTTCAAAGTCTTTTCCGCTTCCCGCCAATTTTCTTCCGCCCGTTTATTATTTTCTTCAAGAGAAGCGATCATCTGATCTACTTCGGTCCGTTCCGTGTTGATAAGCGATTTAGCCCTGTCAATGATATGGCTCTTCAGTCCAAGTCTTCTTGATATTTCAAAGGCATTGCTCCGTCCGGGAACGCCGATTAATAACTTATAAGTTGGCGACAACGTATCGACATTAAATTCTACACTCGCATTCACGACTCCTTCTCTGTTAAAGGCGTACGCTTTTAACTCCGGATAATGGGTAGTGGCGACAACTTTCGCTCCTTTGTTTAAAGCTTCGTCTAAAATCGCAATGGCCAAGGCGGCACCTTCCCCGGGGTCTGTTCCTGCGCCAAGCTCATCAAACAACACGAGCGAGCGGTCGTTCAACTTCTGTAATATATCGACAATATTGACCATATGCGAGGAAAAAGTGCTCAAACTCTGCTCGATCGATTGTTCATCTCCAATGTCAGCATAAACAGCTTCAAATACAGCCATTTTGGAGCCGTCTTGAGCAGGAATCTGCAAACCAGCCTGCGCCATTAGAGTAAGGAGTCCGATCGTCTTTAATGCCACCGTTTTCCCTCCGGTATTTGGACCAGTGATAACAATCGAATGAAATTCTTCCCCTAGTTCAATCGTATTTGGTACAACTGCCTCTGGATCAATCAGAGGGTGCCGTGCTTCATAAAGCTTAATGACGCCATCGTGATTGATCTCCGGTTTTGTTGCATGAATTCTTTTGGCATATAAAGCTTTTGCAAACATAAAATCGATTTCCGTCATAATCGAAACATTTTGGTAAATCCCTTCGCTTATCGCCGCGATCATCTTAGATAACTCTGTTAAAATCCGCTCAATTTCCTGTTTTTCTCTCATTTTCGCTTCATTTAGCGAATTGTTCAAATCAACGATTGCCTGCGGCTCGATAAACAACGTGGCGCCTGATGAAGATTGGTCGTGAACAATCCCTCCGTAAACCCCTCTGTATTCTTGTTTGACCGGAATGACGTAGCGGTCGTTCCGAATGGTAATAATCGCATCTGACAACATCTTTTGTGCGGACGGAGAGCGGATGATCGACTCGAGTTTTTCCCGAATCCGCCCTTCCAGCGTGCGCAGTTGCCTGCGAATCGATCTCAATTTTTCGCTCGCATCATCAAGCACCTCTCCATCATCCCGAATGCAGCGATTAATTTCTTTTTCTTCTTGGAAATAAACATGAATGCCGCCGGCCAATCTTCCTAAATGGGGCAAAGAAACATCCTCATTTTCTATCAAGTTTAGCACAAACTGTTTCATTTGCCTTGAGGCGTACAGAACGGCGGAAATAGCGACAAGCTCTTGCGGACTTAGACTTCCGCCAATTTGGGCACGCTTGACACTAGGGCGTATATCGCTTAAACCTCCCAATGGTATATGTCCTTTTATTCGAAGCACTGTCGCTGCCTCATCCGTTTGCTCCTGCCATTTGAGCACTTCTTGAAAATCTCCAGACGGCATTAAATGCTGCGCTTTCTCTTTCCCCAATGAAGAGGATGCATGATCTTTTAGTTGTTCCCTTATTTTGTTAAATTCCAAAACGTTCAAGACACGTTCTTGCAAAGTGTACCCTCCCGACATGCTGGATTGTCAGCATTTCTTTTTCAAAAATTGGCGCAGTTGGCCGATGTCCCACGTATTGACAACAACTTCCGGACGAATGAAAGCTTTGCGTGCATACGCAACCCCTATCTCCATATCATTCAGCATATCGATACTATGGGCATCTGTGTTAATCGCCACTTTTACACCGAGCTCCTGCGCTTTTTGTAAGTGTTCCACACATAAGTCAAGCCTATTGGGATTGGCATTTAATTCTAAAATCGTATTGGTTTCCTTCGCAAGTTGAAGGAGCATGTCAATATCGACGTCATAACCTTTTCTTCCACCAATCAATCTGCCTGTCGGATGAGCAATGATGTCTACATGGCGGTTGAAAAGGGCTGATTTCAGCCGTTCCATGATTACTTCATGCGGCTGTGAGAATCCGGAATGAATAGCGGCAATGACAATATCAAGATCTTTTAGAAACTCATCCTGATAATCAAGAGTTCCGTCAGGCAAAATATCCATTTCGACTCCTTTTAAAATGGTAAAGTCTCCATATTGATCATTCAATCGATCAATTTCTTCTTTTTGCTGCTGCAGTCTCTGAGGCGTTAGACCGTTGGCCACTTTTAAAAATTGCGAATGATCGGTAATGGCAATATATTTATATCCTTTTTTTCTTGCGGCCTCCGCCATTTCTCGAATGGAATGCGCTCCATCGCTCCAAGTGGAATGCATATGGAGGTCGCCTTTCATTTGTTCAACGGAAATAAGCCCGCCTGTATACTTTTCTACTTCTGTTCCTTCTTCCCGAACTTCCGGCGGAATCAATGGCAAATCAAAATGCTTATACAGCGCTCTTTCCGATTCAAAGGAGAGAATTTCCCCTGTTTCAATTATTTCAACCCCGTATTCGCTGATTTTTTCGCCTCTCTCTTTCGCAAGTTGGCGCAATTTTACATTGTGTTCTTTAGATCCGGTAAAATGAAGCAGAGCCGATGCGAATTCTTGCGGATGAACAAGGCGAAAATCGACATTGACCTTAACATCCAACATGAGCTCAACAGATATTTTCGTATCTCCTTTCGCAATCACTTCGCGAATGTTTGGCATGGACAAAAGATAATTTTTTGTTTTTTCAATAGATTCGGTCGCAATCACAAAATCGAGATCTTTTACAGTTTCTTTCATTCTTCTTAAACTTCCCGCCCGCGAAAAACGAACAATGGAAGCTTCTTTTTCCAAGAACTTTTCTATTTCTTCTGCAATTGGCAGTACACGGGCAAGAGGCAGCCGTTCGAGCCTTTCATCCCATTCTTGAATGGCAGCCAAAATTTTTTCTTCTGAAATCTCCCCAAAACCTTGGAGATTGCGTACTTGGTGTGATTCACAGGCTGTTTTTAAAGAATCGAGATCCACGACTCCTAATTGCTGATACAGCTTTCCAATCTTTTTTCCGCCCAGCCCCGGAAGCTTCAAAAGCGGAATCAGCCCCTCCGGAACCTCTTTCTTGAGGTTTTGCAAAGTTTTCGATTCGCCAGTTTCCATAAATTCTTTAATAACAGCGCTCGTTCCTTTGCCGATGCCGCTGATCGCAGTAAAATCGTAAATATCAGAAAGGCTTCTGTCATCTCGTTCTAGAGCAGCGGCTGCTTTTTGAAATGCAGCTATTTTAAAACGGTTTTCTCCCTTGATTTCCATATATATCGCAATTGTTTTCAACAACTTTACTACGTCCTTTTTATGGACAGCCACGTTCGAATCACCTCTCAAACCGAACAACTATCAAAATGATACAAGTTTTTTTGACGGGATACAATGATATGGATCGCTGCCATCATCTTGAGGGTTGCATGATAAACAAGGAAGGACGATGGATGCTTCATCATATCAAAGTTCCATCGTCCGTTCACAGCTTGTTTCCGTTGCCTAAGTAATTGATCAACAGATCATGAAGACGGTCAGATAATATCGGGGTATGATGAACCATTAGTTCCGCCAGCACCGACTTACCGAGAATGCCTTGAACTTGTTCAATCGGCAACAGCATCCCTAAAAAAAGAACAAGGAATAAAATGAGGTATGTTTCCGCAAATCCAAATATTGCCCCCAACAACCGGTTTACTTGTTTAAGGATGGGCAAAAGCGCAACAAAATCTAGCATCGATCCTATTATATGAAGGGCAATTTTGGCACAGAAAAACAGCAGGACAAATGCGACGGTTCTGTAGTAAGCAAGCTCCAAATAATCTCCGGTTAAAAAGGAAAAGGCAGGGTCGGCTTCACCTAAATGAGGAAACGGAACCCACAGTTTCAATTTTGGAGCCAAATCATCATAATATGTTCTGGCAACAATAAAAGCAATAATCGCACTTGTCAAATAAATGACTTGAAGAATAAATCCCCTTTTTAAACCAACCAATAAACCGAAAGTCAAGAAAAAGAAAATGATCAAATCAAGCATGTTTACTTTCAATCCTTTTCATCCAGTTGTTTTTTCAGTCGTTCATATTGTTCTTGCAATTTCAAATAATCGTGAACGACATTGATCGAGGTCAGAACAGCAATCTTATTGAGATCAAGAGTTGGGTTTTTCTTGCTGATTTCCCGCATTTTTTCATCAACAATTGATGCAACAAGACGGATATGGCTCACGCTTTCATCTCCGACAATCGAATATTGCTGTCCGTATATTTGAACGGTTGTTTTATTTTTCGGTTTCGGTTTTTCAGACAAATGAATCATCCATCCTTCTGTCAAATTTGTCGTTGAACCATAATAAAATTCTAACCATTATCATAACATGATTGTCGAAAAGATGGAAAGAAGTATGAATGGAATTTGGGAGAGCTGGGAAAGAGCAACGTCTTTTTATCTCAGTAAATCTGAAGGCTTTTTAACGGTATGAAATAATTTCGGTATTTTCTTTCAAACACAAATGGAGGTGCGTCGTGCACCTCCATTTTTAACTGCGAAGCACTGCTGAAAATTTCTCTTCAACCGATTTGATTACTTTTTCATGGACTGCCGCCACGTCATGATCCGTTAACGTTCGTTCAGGATCATAATAGCGAAGGGAGAATGCCACAGATTTCTTTCCTTTTTCCAAATGCCCGCCTTCATATACGTCAAAAAGGGAAATCTCTTTTAATAATCGTCCCCCGGCTGTAACAATTGTTTTTTGCAGCTCTTCAGCTTGGACTTTTTGATCAACGACGAAGGCAACATCGCGAGTAATCGACGGAAATCTCGGAATCGCCTCATAGACGACCGGCTCGGCTTCAAATTGGAAAAGCTCTGCTAATTTAAGTTCAAAGACGTACGTTTCATCCAAGTCGTATTCTTTTTCAACCTGTGGATTTAATTCACCGACAAATCCGATAAACGTCCCGTTCAAATAAATATCCGCTGTTCTGCCAGGGTGAAGCCCTTCTGCATTCCCTCGTTTGTATTCAATCTTTTTTGAAAGCCCCAATAGATTAAACAAACCGTCTAAAATTCCTTTTACAACATAAAAATCAACTTTTTTTCTTTCGCCTTGCCAAGGATGATAGACGAAATGCCCTGTCAAAACAGCTGACAGCCGTTCTTTTTCCACCGGTTTTCCACCATTATTCTCCGAAACGAAAACGGAGCCGATTTCGTAAAGATGGACATCATCCATTTGCCGCGCCTTGTTGTATTGAACACATTCCAATAAATGAGGAATCAAACTAAGCCGAAGAACACTGCGTTCCTCGCTCATTGGCAGAGCCAACCTTGTTAGTTGCGATTTTTCCAATGCAAAAAGCGCAGCCTTTTCCTCGCTTGTTAATGAATATGTGATGGCTTGGCAGAGGCCGGCTCCTTCTAAAAACCTGTGAACCTTTCTCCGCTTTCCTTGATAGTCTGTTAATTTGCCCAAGGTTGACTTTCCCTCCGGCAATGTGGAAGGGATATGGTCATATCCATATAACCGCGCCACTTCTTCAATTAAATCTTCTTCTATCGCAATATCCCCTCGTCTTGTTGGCACCGTCACAGTGAAAACACCATTTTTTTCAACGGTTTCAAATTGCAGACGTTCAAAAATTGCTTTGATTTCATCAACTTGAATGTTCGTTCCCAAAACACGGTTAATTTTTTCCGCTGATACAGAGATCACCTTAGGTTCAACTTGAAGGTCATGAAATTCAACACTGCCTTTTAACACTGTTCCTGAAGCGTATTTGGCAATTAATTGTGCTGCTCGTTCTGCCGCTTCTTTTACCCTTACAGGATCAACTCCTTTTTCAAACCGAGCGCTGGCCTCGCTTCTGAGCCCTAAATCTTTTGAAGCTTTGCGGACGGTGGATCCTTTAAAATAAGCGGATTCCAATAAAACGGTCGTCGTATCTTCCCTTACCTCTGAATCAGCGCCTCCCATGACTCCTGCTAATGCAATGGGAACAGTTCCATTTGTAATGACAAGATGATCGTTTGTGAGCTTCCGTTCTTGATCATCAAGAGTGACAATCGTTTCCCCATCGTATGCCCGGCGGACGAGAATTTCTTTTGACCCGAGCCGATCATAATCAAAAGCATGAAGCGGCTGGCCGTATTCCAATAAACAATAGTTGGTGATATCGACCACATTGTTATGGGGTCTGATTCCTGCTTTTATCAAACGCATTTGCATCCATAACGGTGAAGGAGCAATTTTGACATTTTTAATCACTTTTGCCACATACAGAGGATTATCTTCTTTTGCCTCGACGTTTACTGTAATATAATCTGAAGCTTTTTCTTCTGCCGGCACATACGCTGGGTCGGGCATATGCACCTTCTTGTTTAAAATGGCAGCAACTTCATATGCAACCCCGATCATGCTTAAACAGTCCGCCCGATTTGGAGTGAGGCCCAATTCCAAAATGTGGTCATTAAAAAACAACTGTTCAATTGCATCTTTTCCAACCTCTGCATCGCTCGGAAAAACAAAAATGCCGTCAGAAAACGGTTTTGGTACAAGTTTTCCTTCAATCCCTAATTCTTGTAAAGAACAAATCATCCCGTTTGATTCTTCCCCGCGAAGTTTGACCCGTTTGATTTTAAAATTTCCAGGCAAAACGGCGCCGACTTTTGCCACGGGCACTTTTTGTCCTTTTGCTACGTTTTTTGCGCCGCAAATAATTTGCACCGGTTTTTCTTCCCCGATATCGACTAAACATTTGCTCAATTTTTCGGCGTTCGGGTGCGGTTCTTTTTCAAGCACTTCGCCAACGACTACATTTTTGATTTCTCCGCCGACAAAATGAACGCCTTCCACTTCAATTCCGCTTCGTGTAATTTTTTCCGCCAGCTCCTCCGGAGAAATATCTACATCAACATATTCACAAAGCCATTTATATGAAACAAACATCGATTGATCCAGCCTCCTTTGAAGATTACGCTTGTTTAAACTGTTTTAAGAATCGCAAATCGTTCGTATAGAAATGGCGAATGTCATCAATTCCGTATTTCAACATGGCGATTCGTTCAGGCCCCATTCCAAACGCAAAACCACGGTATTTTTTCGAATCAAATCCGGCCATTTCCAATACGTTCGGATGAACCATCCCTGCTCCTAGAATTTCAATCCAGCCAGTTCCTTTGCAAACATGACAGCCTTTCATGGAACATTTAAAACAGGAGACATCCACCTCAACAGAAGGTTCAGTAAACGGGAAAAAGCTTGGGCGCAAGCGAATTTGCCGGTCTTCGCCAAACAGCTTTTTCGCAAACGCTTCAAGAGTTCCTTTCAAATCGCTCATGCGAATGTTTTCATCGACAGCAAGCCCTTCGATTTGCGTAAATTGGTGAGAATGTGTCGCATCATCGGTGTCGCGTCTGTACACTTTTCCGGGGCAAATGATTTTGACAGGTCCTTTTCCTTTGTATTTTTCAAGCGTTCTTGCCTGTACGGGCGATGTGTGGGTTCGTAGCAATATTTCCTCCGTTATATAAAAAGAGTCTTGCATATCGCGGGCCGGATGCCCTTTTGGCAAATTCAGCGCTTCAAAATTATAATAATCTGTTTCAACTTCAGGCCCTTCTTCCACCGTATAGCCCATTCCAATGAACAAATCTTCAATTTCTTCAATGACCGCTTGAATAGGATGGCGGTTCCCCGACAGAACAGGCCGCCCCGGCAATGTAACATCAATTGTTTCTTTCTCAAGCTTTTTCTCAATTTCCGCTTTTTCAAGTTCTGTTTGTTTTTTGCTGATTCCATCGGCAATAGATTCACGCACCTCATTCGCTAAAGCGCCGATTTTCGGCCGTTCTTCTTTCGGCAGCTTCCCCATTCCGCGAAGCACTTCCGTAATCGGTCCTTTTTTGCCGAGATATTGAACACGTATGTTTTGCAATTCTTTTAGATCCGCCGCAGCCTGCACTTTTTGCAGCGCTTCATCTCGAAGTTTTGTCAACTCTTCCTGCATGAAAAAATCCTCCTTTTTATTGAAAATAAAAAAAACTCATCCCCTAAAGGGACGAGTTGAACCGCGGTACCACCCTTATTAACAAAGAAATATCTTTGTTCTCTTCATTGTTATAACGGCAAAGCCGGAGCGCCTTTACATACGAAAATCGTATGGTCCCGGCGTCAACTCAGGAGGTGAATTCATTTGCTTCCACCATAAAAATGCTTTCAGTCTGCGGCATTTTCTCCCTGGAATGGCGATCAGCAAACTACTCTTCTCCTTCATGGTTGTTCCTTTATTCAATTGCTTTTTATTATAAAAAAAAGAGAAAAGAGACGCAATACTATTTTAGGAGATGATACATGAAAATAGCGGAAGCAACGGCTACATTGAGAGATTCCGCCTGTCCATAAATCGGAATTTTCAAATTTTGATCCGTCATTGCCAACAGTTCACCCGACACTCCATTTCCTTCATTCCCGACTATTAATGCAAATTTTTCACTAGGTTCGATTGTTTTATAGGAGACTGCATTGGAAAGGGAGGTGCCGTATACCGGAATCGAGGCATTTTTCAATTGAGTAATGATATCTTTCAGAGAAGCATGGATTATAGGCAAATGAAACAGCGATCCTTGGGTTGCCCGAATCGTTTTACTATTATATAAATCAACGGTTCCTTCTCCAAGAATAACGACATCCATTCCCGCTGCATCGGCGGTGCGGATGATGGTGCCCAAATTCCCGGGATCCTGTACCGCATCAATCAACAGCCATTTATTGTCATGAATATTTATGTCTCTGGATCGTTTTTTGCAAACAGCTATGATTCCTTGCGGTGCTTCCGTTTCCGAAAGAAGCCGGAACACCTCTTTTGATACAACAGTCATCGGAATGGAGCCATGTTCAAAGTCTTCCGGGAGGGATGTCCCTTCTAACATGACCAGCTCTTGGACGACGCCCTGCTGTTTTAACGCCTCCTCTACTAAATGGAAGCCTTCTATTAAAAAAAGCCCTTGTTTCTCTCTTTCCTTTTTCAAACGGAGTTTTTTCCATTTTTTCACTTTTTCGTTTTTCACCGATTCAATCCGTTTCAAGAAACTTTCTCCTTCAACTTGTTTTTTCTAACATATACATAATATAGAATACCGCGGAAAAAATAAAGAAGAACGAAGGGTAAACGAGGTGAAAAAGATGAATTTTGATTTACGAAACGCCGTCATTGCCAATATATCGAATAATACGCAAGACGAGCTAAGAGAAACGATTGTTGATGCGATAAAAAGCGGGGAAGAAAAAATGCTTCCGGGACTCGGAGTCTTATTTGAAATCATCTGGGAAAACTCGAGTCAACACGATCAACAAGAAATGGTTGAAACCCTTGAACAAGGATTAAAAGGAAAAGGAGCTGGAAAATAACCAGCTCTTTATTAGTGATAGATGATTTTTTCAACGGTTTCTTTATCCAGACGTTTGATAACTTCCGTCAGCAGTTTTACTGTA
>NZ_JBVVUU010000004.1:0-50814 GCF_056032925.1 Aeribacillus sp. JST-2 | reverse complement strand
CCGCTTTTCCACGCTTGAACCTCCTATTTAAAAAGTTCACCTTCATCATTCATAATATGATTAATATCCCTGATTTTGTCTCTGATGATTCACTTCATTTTTTGCCAAATAAGCTGAAACGATATCCTCTTCTGCAAAACCGAGGGCATTTCCAAGAGTCACATAGTCGTTAAACAAATCAATATAGGATTGAATGGACAAATATTCCTTTAATTTGGCCGATTTTTGATAAACTTTCAAAAAAAGATCCGTCAAACTTGTTTCCTTTTTCTTCGCCCGCATGTCCGGAAGTTTCTCAATATGCAATTCATGCCCTAATGACAACAAGAAATGCAAGCCGTCAACATACTCCTCTAAAATGACATCACGTGGGGAAGGCGGCTTGACGCTCCAGAATTTAAAACAGCGTGTTTCATTTGCGAGCTCTCCGATTTCAACAAGCAACGCTAAAATTTTTCTCTCAATGAGCCTCTCTTCTTTTAAATGATGCTTATGTTCAATTTTTTCGTCCAATTCTTTTTGCAGTTTAAATAAGTGATTAAAGTCCATCCTCTCAACTCCTAAAAAAGATCCATAAAAAAATTATAACAAAAGTGGTTATTTATGAAACCCCTCCAATCTATTTTTCGTATGGAATATGAAAATGACCTTCGGGGAGGTATAGTTAAATGATCGTATTTTTATTACGGCTTTTGATCCTGGCAGCTATCATATTCGTCTTGTATTCGTTGATCAAATACTTATTAAACCCGAAGCGCAAGTTGGAACTGGCTCATGAACAAAAAAAATTTTTCTTTCTCGATGATAGAGAAAATGTTCGGAAAAATTTTTTATTAACATATAAAGGGGTATTGTTTGAAGGTGAAAAATATTTAGGGACAACCGAAACATCTTTTGATGTCATTTCCATTTTTGTTTGGACGCCTACTCCAAATAAATTGATCGGTTTCACAAAAGAAGATTTTCAGTTCATTGAGGCAAAAATTAAAGAAGCCTATCCTTATGCAGCGCTCGATTGGAAAAGCCCCATTAAAGAATTTGTTCAAACAAAAAATGAAACGTTTCCGGCATTTCCAAAACATGAAGACTAATATTTGATGAACTGTTTATGAAAACAAAACCACCTTAAAGAAGGTGGTTTTGTTTTCAGCATTACTTATTCAATTGAGCTTTTGCCGCTTCTGCCAACTGTGCAAATGCTTTTTCATCATTGACCGCCAAATCAGCAAGCATTTTCCGGTTGATGTCTACGCCAGCCAGTTTAAGACCGTGCATAAATTTATTGTAAGAAAGGCCGTGAATACGTGCCGCAGCGTTGATTCTAGTAATCCACAGCTTACGGAAATCACGTTTTCTTTGACGACGGTCGCGGTAAGCATACATCAGCGACTTCATTACTTGTTGATTAGCCACTTTATATAAACGATGCTTCGAACCATAATAACCTTTTGCAAGTTTAATAATTTTTTTACGACGTCTGCGTGTCACTGTTCCGCCTTTAACACGTGCCATGTATATTCCCTCCTAAAATCCGATATTAGTTTATTTAACATTATCAAGCATTTGATGAATACGTTTGAAATCTCCTTTGCTCACCAATGCTGGTTTGCGAAGTTTGCGTTTTTGTTTTTGCGTTTTATTCGCAAACAAATGGCTAGTGAACGCATGTGAGCGTTTCAATTGTCCTTTTCCTGTTTTTTTGAATCGTTTTGCTGAACCACGATGGGTTTTCATTTTAGGCATAAAAGTTCCTCCTTCTATTTCTTTTCGTTTTTCGGGGCTAATACAAGAAACATGCTGCGCCCATCCATTTTCGGCTTTGTTTCAACAGAACCGATGTCAGCGCATGCTTCGGAAAATCTTTCAAGGACACGTTGGCCGATCTCTTTATGGGTAATCGCACGTCCCTTAAAGCGGATCGTTGCTTTTACTTTGTCGCCCTTCTCTAAAAATTTGCGTGCATTGCGAAGCTTCGTATTAAAATCATGTTCTTCAATCGTTGGGCTAAGTCTGACTTCCTTCACATTAATGACTTTTTGTTTTTTACGCGCTTCTTTTTCCTTTTTTTGCTGCTCGAAGCGGTATTTGCCGTAATCCATGATGCGGGCAACGGGCGGTTTTGCATTAGGGGCAACGAGTACTAAATCCAAATTAGCGCGTGCCGCAATGTCAAGCGCTTCTTGACGGGATTTAATTCCTAATTGATTACCGTTTTGGTCGACCAATCGAACTTCACGAGCGCGAATGCCCTCGTTTACTAACATGTCTTTGCTAATAATGAGCCACCTCCAAGATTTGATGAACTGCGCGCATGTCCGCCATGACAGATTATACATTCGGTTACGCAAAAAACGTGTGGATGCAAACGGCACCCACACGTTTATACACGGATCTGATTGTCTCATGTAAACCTGTCAACAGCAACAATGTGCGTCAATCAGGTGAGAAGCGGGTGCTTCTTCTTGTTTCATCTGACATTCATATTTTACCATTGCCAAACGACTTTGTCAAAACAGCATTTTCCTCAAAAACATTTTGATTATAAATCATGATAACCAAAAATGCAAGCGGAATTCATAAATCCTAAAAAGATGGACATCCTAGCAACTGTAAAAAACACTATATCGGAGTGATCACAATGGATGCAAACCGCGTGCGACAAATATTATCCTCTCCTGCTGATATCGAAGTCCTTTATAACGGAGCTTCGGTTTGGATTGATAAGCTTAATGAGGATGGGAAAACAGCGACCGTTCATTTAAGAGGTTCACATCAAGAACCGACGATTGCAAAAATATCCGAGCTTAAAGAAACGTAATTGTTCTGTTGTATTTGCAAAATGCTCTTTCAATGATATAAAATCGCTCCCACAGCTCCGGCAAAGGATCCGTTTTGCAAAAATATGCTTTGCAGGCCGACCATGGAATCAAAGCTTTGAATGACGTGTTGCAAAGGAGAATTATTCGAGATTGCTCCTCCAACATAGACGCACGTATCGACTTGATGCTGCCGGGCAAACAGCATAGACAAAAGAACAGTTGTTTCGCCAATGAATTGAAATAACGCAGCGGCAATATCTTCTTTGCCTGCTTTCGATACATCCGGCTTGCCAAAATTGGCGGCGGTCAAATCCCCTGGAATAGGCGGTTGACCGTTTTCATACAAATCTTTCACTAATAAATCAACATGGCTTCTGTCGCCTTTTTCAGCCAACGCAACAATTTGTTGAAAATTGTGCTCCTGCAACATGAGACGGCCTAAACCGGAGATGGCACCGCCGATGCCGCTTCCAAACAAGCGTTCATATCGTTCGCCCTTCATGAGAAAAAACGATGTCCCTGTACCCATGCTGACAATTAAAAAATCGTTTTTAATCCGTTTTTTTTCTTGAATCAGAAGCTCTTTCGCCCCTATACAAACCGAATCAAATTCCGGAATAACGGCCGCTTCAGAGCAAGGCAATTTTTCTTTTACTTTTGCCGCTCTTCCTCCTGTTATTTTATAGAAAACAGACGGTTTCAACATCTTGATCCAAGAAAGAACTTGATCCATTTCATCAATTGGAAACAGTTTATATTGATATTGTTCTTGTTCTACATAAGCGATTTTTAACAAGCTCCCTCCAGCATCAACTCCGATGATCTCCATTCATCCGCCTCCTTTCATGAACGACAATGCCAAAAGAGGGGAACTGGCTTTAGAAGTTGGTTTAAAAAATTTTTTGGCATCATCGACATTTTTTAAAAAAGGAAATCAGCAAACGCCGATTTCCTTATTTTCTTCCTTCTTTCCCAACGGATTCAGCAAATGTCTCAAGCGGCATTGATTCTGACTTTTGTTCCCCATACTTTCTGACATTGACCGCCTCATTTGCTGCTTCTTGATCTCCGACAACAACCATGTATGGAATTTTTTGCATTTGCGCCTCGCGAATTTTATAGCCGATTTTTTCATCCCGGATATCGACTTCAACACGCAATCCTTCTTGCTGAAGACGCTGTTCTACTGTTTTGGCATAATCAAGATGCACTTCTGGCGAAACAGGGATGACTTTCACTTGCACAGGTGCAAGCCAAGTTGGGAAGGCGCCTTTATATTCCTCGATTAAGAAGGCAACAAACCGTTCCATCGTTGAAACGACGCCACGGTGAATAACAACTGGCCGGTGATGTTTACCGTCTTCGCCAACGTATGTTAAATCAAGCCGTTCCGGAAGAAGAAAATCTAGTTGAACAGTCGATAATGTTTCATCTTTTCCTAAAGCCGTCCGCACTTGCACATCCAATTTCGGTCCGTAAAATGCCGCTTCACCTTCCGCTTCGTAATAATCTAAACCGAGTTCGTCCATTGCGGCTTTCAGCATCGACTGGGCTTTTTCCCACATTTCATCATCATCATAATATTTTTCTTTATCCTCTGGATCGCGGTAAGATAATCGGAACGAATAATCTTTTATGCCAAAATCCTCGTATACCTCTTCAATGAGGCGGACAACTCGGATAAATTCATCTTTAATCTGATCCGGCCGAACGAAAATATGCGCATCGTTCAACGTCATCCCGCGAACACGCTGCAGTCCTGTCAATGCCCCTGACATTTCGTATCTATGCATTGTTCCAAGTTCTGCAATGCGGATCGGCAGTTCCCGATAGCTGTGAATTTCATTTTTGTAGATCATCATATGATGCGGGCAGTTCATCGGACGCAATACAAGCTCTTCGTTATCCATCTTCATTGGCGGAAACATATCATCTTGATAATGGTCCCAATGGCCGGAAGCTTTATAAAGATCGACGCTGCCGAGAACAGGTGTGTATACATGCTGGTATCCGAGTTTAATTTCTTTATCAACAATATAGCGTTCGATAATCCGGCGGATAGTTGCTCCTTTTGGGAGCCAAAGCGGCAAGCCTTGTCCAACCTTTTGAGAAGTTGTAAACAGGCTTAGTTCCTTGCCAAGCTTGCGGTGATCCCTCTCCTTCGCTTCTTCAAGTATGCGGAGATGTTCTTTTAGCTCTTCTTTTGTAAAAAATGCTGTCCCGTATATGCGTTGAAGCATTTTGTTTTTGCTGTCTCCACGCCAGTAGGCGCCGGCTACGCTGAGCAATTTAAATTCCTTTATTTTTCCTGTAGAAGGGACGTGGACACCTCTGCATAGATCGAAAAATTCTCCTTGCTCATATATGGAAATGGTTTCGCCTTCCGGAATATCATCGATAAGCTCAAGCTTTAAATGGTCGCCGATTTCCTCATACATTTTTTTTGCTTCATCACGGCTTACTTCTTTACGAATAACCGGCAAATTTTCGCCGACGATTTTTCTCATTTCCTTTTCAATTTTAGGAAGATCCTCCGGCGTGATCGCTTCGTCCATGTCTATATCATAATAAAAGCCGTTTTCGATCACAGGTCCGACACCCAATTTGACATTGGAATAAAGCCGTTTAATCGCTTGTGCCATTAAATGGGCTGTGCTATGGCGCAAAATGTCCAGCGCCTCCCGCGTTTCCGGCGTTAAAATTTCGATGTCACCGTCCTCTTCAATCGGTGTCCGCAAATCAAGAAACTTGCCGTTCAGTTTGCCCGCGATGGCTTTTTTCTTCAGACCCGGGCTGATGGAAGCGGCAATTTCCTCCGTTGTCGCACCTTTTGGATATTCCTTTACAGCTCCATCCGGAAACGTAATGCGAATCATTTCTGCCACTTTTCTTCCTCCTTTTATCGTTTATCAAAAAAATAAACACCCATCCCTGAAAAAGGGACGAGTGTTTTCAGCAACATACCCGTGGTTCCACCCTAGTTCCCGCATGTTTTTCCAACATTGCGGCTTTCGCATGATAACGGAACATTCCGTCAGCCATTACTTGGCAAAGCCGTTCACAGCTGCAGTTTAGAGGTGGTAAGAGCATTACGCTGGTTAGGAAGGTTCCAGCCTCCGCCTTCCCTCTCTAAAAACCGCCATAATACTCTCATGTCCTCATCATAACCTTTGTTTCATTAGCGTTTATTCGTATTATAGACAGATTTTTGTTCAAAATCAAGATGCGCCATTGAAACCATCCGTTCAGCAAAAGAAGACTTCGGCAACAGCCGCACTCGTTCTTGAAAAATATTTTGAATCGTTAGGATCATTCCTTCTTCTTGATCATCGGAATAAATGTAGACTTTCAAAGGGGCGATTGAGACGAGCGGAGCCAGCAATTGCGAATCAATATACATCGGGTGCTGGAAGATAAATTCACGGTCAAGCCACCTTTTCAGTTCCGGTTTCTTCATCTCGACAAATTGCTCGTTAAATATTTGAAACCCATCATCATGCAAGAGATGCAAGACGGACAATTTCGGCTCATTGCTGATCACATAGCCACGCAGGCTTTCAATGAAATTTTGATATTCCTGCTCCATTTTATATTCCTCTATGGATATTCCGACATATTCCGTTAATCTCGTCATATAGTCAGAAAGACGGAATTGAATAAACGACTCGACGGTAAACGATTGATCTGGATGAAGAAAATTTTTTAAAGCGGAAATAAGTAATTGCTCTCTCGGCGGAAAATGTTTGACCTCCGGGATTTCCGACCGCTCCCCTTCCATAATTGATTGGGCAATATGTAAAATTTGCTGTTGTTCATCTTGATCAACAAAATAAAATTGTTTTTCGATGATGGAAAGGATGATGTGAGGTTCTTTTATGTTCATAAAAAAATGAATAAATCCCGGAATGAGGACATCATTTATAAAGGAATCCCAATGTTTTGATTGGCAATGGATCATTGTTTCATTTAAAAGGGATGCATGAAAATCATTCTTTTTCTGCTGCTCGTTTAAAAAACCAAGCATAAATCTCGCTTCTTGTTCAGATTGAAATGAAATCTTCATTAAACAATCCCCCCCTTTAACCGAATCTCTGTTTATATATATATGGGGGGATCAATAATTTAGAAGCATTTTGCCCGTTAAACATTCATCATTGCCTGCGGTTTTTTCCCGTCAGTTTGACAGGCGCAGCCAAATAGCGGATTCTTTCCATAATCCTTTTCGCCTTCATTTCTTCTTGCTCGCCCCGCTGCGAAAATGTCAAATGGTGCTCCAATTCTTCAAAATTAAAGTTGGATGTAAAGAAAGTCGGCAAATGCTCATGCATCCGGAATTGAAGAATCGTACCTAAAATTTCATCTCTTACCCAGCTTGACATTGATTCTGCCCCAATATCATCGAGCATCAATACCGGAGCTGATTTGACCGCTTCGATTTTCTCATTGATGGACTGGTCGTGAAGCGAACTTTTTAATTCGCGGATGAATTCAGGCACATACACAAGCATTGTGGCAATGCCTCTTTCCGCCAATTCATTGGCAATTGCCCCTAAAATAAACGTTTTCCCAATGCCAAAAGAACCGTATAAATACAAACCTTTTACGTAATCCGTTTTTCCGTACTGTTCCAAAAAATTTCGCACGTGTGAAATCGCTTTGAGGCGGCTGGCATCCTGCAAGTCAATGTCGCGAAGATGCACGTTTAAAATCTCTTTCGGCATGTAAATGCTTTTAATGAGCGATTCTTGTTTTTTTCTGGCATCATCTGCTTCTTTTCTCGGACATTTATCGTACTTAATGTCGATCATTCTTCCATGAATAAATAATGTCGGATGATAGCCTTTTATCATGTTTTTGCATTCACTTAAGCTTGGGCATTCACGGCAATTTTTGCTTTGCATCGCAAATTCATACAATTTCCCAAGGCTTCGTTCAACCATTTCCTCATCTATTTGCTCTTTTTCTTTTTGCAGAAACTCTTTAACGCCTTCGTCCATTGTAATTTGCTGTTTCAATTTCAAATATCTTTCCCTGAACCCATCGCTGTTCATAAATGCTTTTAAATGGTTTTGAATGGAGTCCATTAGCTCCACCTACTCTTTCTGTTTGCTATTATAGTTTTTAATCCACTCTTCAAGCTCTCTCTTCTCTCTTTCAAAAGATTCTTGATCCATTTCATCCGGTTCCTGCTGTGCCTCTTCATTATTGGTCAACCATTCCGGAAGCTTTTCCTTTCGTATGATCCTTTTGCTGCTTGAAGGTTGATCTTTTGATTTTGCCCAATCCATATATTTTTGATGCTCTTTTTTGGCAACATCTATAGCTTCCTTTACTGTTTTAATGCCCAATCGCGCCCAATGGCTTGCAATTCGTTCAACATAATTTCTCGACAGTTTCATGTCTGTTTTTAACAGAACATAATAGATTAAAACATTGACGACACCCGGTAGCAATTTTTGTTGGAACATAATGTCTTCTATTATTTTTAAATCCGGCAAAGACGGTTCAATCCCGCCTGAAATATCTTTCAGAAACTGTCTCGGCGTGATCTCTTCAAGCTGCCTAATCAATTCCCTATCTTTCGAATCCTTCAAAGCTTCCTCGCTCGTTCGCTGATGTAAGGGCTGAAGAGTGTCAACAAGCTCCGGCAGCCGGTTTCCGTGAGTAAACTGATACCAATCCCTAGCTTCTTTCCGTAGAGTTTCGATGTTTACTTTTTCATCATAATCCAATGAGCTGATGACTAAATTTTTCATTTCAATCGGGTCGATGCCGTAAACAAACGCCAATTTTTCAATTGATTCTTTAACGGAAGGAGTGATGGCTTTTTTCGGAACGATGTTGTCAGACAGACCGGCAAAAAAAAGCTCGAAATCAAATGACTGATTGACGACTGATATCGATCTTTCAGGCTCATCACCAAACAGTTCTTTTCCATTTTCCGCAAATTCTTCCTCCGTTTCGGCGGAAAGCTCTGAAACATGCAATGACCGATATACTTCATGAAACCCTCTTGTCACATCTTTCGCTCTCTCATCAACAGATTCGTCGGAAAAGTAAGTTTTCAATCTCTGATAAATTTTTTTCCCTACTCTGTTGTACAAATAAATATTTAACATGCCATCGGAAAAAAATTGTTTAGGTGACAGCGGACGTTGAAGCTCATATATATATTTTTTTGGTTCTTCTTCCAAAAGATACGTTTTCAAAAGACCGATGCCCTCTAATTTCAAACGTTCATGATAAATGTCATTTAATGAGGATTGCGTGATCGCCATTAAAAAATGATGAGTGGATTCCATTCCCCAAAGACTGCTTTGATCGAGTTCACTCCATAACGTCATGTATAAATTGACTGCTTTTGATCCGACCAGCGGCTGATATAAAAGTGAAAGCACCTTTCGATCAAATTCATGAATCAAGCTGTTCGTGCTTTTAACTACATAGCGATCAACCGGCAGCAACTCTTTCCAGTGATGTTCCATCTTCTATCATAACCTTCCTCATCGCCTGTCATGATGGTGAAAAAAAGAGCTTGCAAAACGAAGCTCTTTTTAACGCCCTTTTTTAATAAGTTCTTTCAGCTCTTCGATAAACACGTTGATGTCCTTAAATTGACGATAAACTGAAGCAAATCTTACATAAGCAACTTCGTCGATTTTAGCTAATCGGTCCATCACCATTTCACCGATTGTTTCACTTGAAATTTCTGCAGCTCCATGGTTTCTTAACTCTTTCTCAATATCTTGAGCGGCATCTTCCAATTTTTGCAATGAAACTGGTCTCTTTTCACAGGCTTTGATCATTCCCCGTAAAATTTTTTCTCTGCTGAATTCTTCCCGTGTTCCTTCCTTTTTTACTACAATGAGAGGAATTTCTTCTACCTTTTCAAAAGTTGTAAAACGATATTGGCATTTTTCACACTCCCTCCGCCTGCGAATCGATCTTCCTTCATCGACAGGACGGGAGTCTAAAACGCGTGTCCCTTGATGCTGACAGGAAGGACATTTCATATCACCAGCTCCAATCTTTTGAAAACGAAATGGTATCCATTTCTATTACCATCTTATTAAAAAGAACCGTTATGCACAAGAAATGATGCATGCTAACTTTCAAAACTATTTGTTCCAATATAAGGAATCAATTGATTTAATTTTTCATAAAATTCTAAAATCACTTTGCGGCTGAAACCAAAATCCATTGGCAGCATCGTTTCGGTCGTAACAGTCAAATCGACTGCTGTTTCAAAAGGACGGACGGAAATCACCGTAATGACCATAAACGCCTTTCTGCCTCTATGTATATTGACGCTGATTTCTCCGCGCTCTTCCGATATTGATGAAATTTCAAAACCGCCCTCTTTTCGGAGAATATCGAGAACCGTCTCCATTACCTTTTTTTGCCCCGCTTTATAATAACGGCTCTGCAGTTCTTGGTCTGAATGGTTTTCTCTCGTTTCATGATGTGTAGTAAAAAAAGAAGCAATTTTTTTCAACATCCCCATAAATGTTAACCTCTCCCCACAACTATTTAAACGTTATCATTTGTTATTTTCATTATAATATAAAAAGAGGTGCAGATGGAAATCCGTCACCTCTTAAAAATTCAATTTCAGATTGGATTAAAGAACTTTTGCCTGCCCTTGTTTCACTTGAACAGGACCCATTCCACGAGGAATTTCAATGTTTTCCCTTGTTTCAGCACCCAATGCTTCAGCGATGTAGTCCGCAGCAATATTTGGATCAAGATCGCCGCATGTGTAAACATCAATGCTCGCATATCCATGCTCTGGAAAACTATGAATGGTTAAATGTGATTCAGAAATGATTACCACTCCGCTTACTCCTTGAGGAGCAAACTTATGAAATGCTACTTCGCGGATCTCTGCACCGGATTTCAGCGCCGCATTCACAAATGTTTTTTCAATAAATTCCATGTCGTTCAGCTTATCAAAATCGCATCCCCACAACTCAGAGATAACGTGACGTCCCATTGTTTCCATAGCTATGGATCCCCCTTTTTATAAAATTTTTTGAAATTCTTCGCATTCTGGTAAGTTCAACTACCACGGGGGAAAGTTAGTCCAAAGAGGTCCTAACCCTTTAAGTAGTCACATTACCTTGCGTTTAAGAAGTTCACGAAAAATAGTATAAATCGTTTGTATTGTTTTTGCAACACACTTTATTGAATTTTTTCATTGCTCATTTTTGACGAACAAGGGGGACCGCATAACACTTTCCTATCTTTCTCTCATCTTTTCAGCAACAACTTTTGCTAAATCAACGACACGGCAGGAGTATCCCCATTCGTTATCATACCAAGCCAGCACTTTTACTTTTCTTTTGTCCATTACCATTGTCGACAAGCCGTCTACAATGGCTGAATGCGGATTAGAATTGTAGTCAATCGATACAAGCGGTTCTGTAGAAAAATCTAATATCCCGTTCAATTCATTTTGTGATGCCTTTTGCAAAGCATCGTTTACCTCATCGACGGTTGCATCCCGTTCCACATCAATTACTAAGTCGACAAGAGAAACGTTTGGCGTCGGCACCCGCAAAGCCAGGCCATCCAATTTCCCCTTTAATTTTGGCAAAACCAGGCCTAAAGCTTTGGCTGCTCCTGTTGTGGTCGGAATAATTGACTGGGCGCATGAACGGGCTCTTCGCAAATCTTTATGGGGATTGTCGATGATTCTTTGATCATTTGTATAAGAATGGACGGTCGTCATGAAACCATTTTCAATTCCAAACTGCTGATCAATTACTTTTACAACCGGTGCCAAACAATTGGTTGTGCAAGAAGCGTTGGAAATAATGACATGTTTGTCCGGATCATAACAATGATCGTTTACACCCATCACGATCGTTACATCAACGTTTTTTCCCGGTGCTGTTAAAATAACTTTTTGGGCTCCCGCCTTAATATGCATCATGGCGTCTTCTTTGGAATTGAATTTTCCCGTCGCTTCAATGACGATTTCGACGTTCAACTCCTCCCAAGGAAGCTCTATCGGATTTCGCCGATTTAAAAGCAAGATTTTTTTCCCATTCACAATTAAATGATCTTCTTTCGGAATCACTTCTCCCGCAAATTTCCCGTGATTTGAGTCATATTGAATTAAATGAGCCAAAATTTCCGATGAATAGGCAGCATTAATCGCAACTATTTCCAAGTCCTGTTCTATGATTGCCCTTCTAAAAACTAAACGACCAATGCGGCCAAATCCATTGATGGCTACTTTAGTGCTCAAATGAAACCACCTCTTCAGTTTATTTGTGATATACTTTTAAATAAAATTTCAATAAAAAGTATATCATAAATAGTGAATTGTGAGGTTGTTTTTTACAAAAAAAAAGCCCACTTCGCAAAGCGAGCTTTTATGTTAACAAATCCCCCATTTTTGCAAGATCTCCTCCAGCTGCCTTTCCGTATCGTTGAAGTCTCCTTCATTATCAATCACTTCATCGGCCATTTTTATTTTTTCTTTGAGCGGCATTTGTGCGTTGATGCGTGCAAGCGCCTCTTCTTTCGACAGATGATTTCTTTTCATCAGGCGTTGAAGCTGGGTATTTTCATTAACATATACAACAATTATTTTATCGACTAAATGAGTTAAATCACTTTCAAAAAGAAGCGGAATGTCCAGCACTACAGCTTTTGCGCCTTGCAAAACGAATTGTTCCTGCTTTTTTTTCATTTCCTTCCGAACCGCAGGATGGACAATACTGTTTAAAAGTTCGCGCTTTGTTTTATGCTGAAAAACAATTGACCCCAATTTTGCCCTGTTGATCGATCCGTCTTCATTTAAAATCTCGCGGCCAAATGCTCCGACGATTTTTTCATATGCTTCTTTGCCCGTCTCAACGACTTCGCGGGCAATTTGGTCAGCATCAACAACAGGAATACCCCTCTTTTGAAACATTTTTGAAACGGTGCTTTTACCGCTTGCAATTCCACCTGTTAATCCGATAATGAAGGCCATTTGGCTCCTCCTCGCTTCCTTTATTTTTTCAACAAAGTTGATCAGCTGCCATACAAAAAGGCTTCCTTCCTTCTTTTTTAAGCATAAACCATAATCATCCATTATCATCTGTTCGAAAATATTGCGAAGGAAAAAGCCGTTTGTGTTTTTTGAATATAACATTCAATCTATGATCCGTCCGAATTAGGAAAAAACGATTTCTACTTCTGGCAATTGGGGCAAAAGTGGGTTCCGCGCCCCCCCACCTTAATTTTCTGGATAGGACGACCGCATTTTTTGCAAGGTTGATTTTTACGGGCATAAACAAAAAGTTCCAGCTGGAACATTCCGATTTGCCCTTGGCTGTTGACATAAGAACGGACAGTGCTTCCTCCCTTGTCAACGGCTTCTTTAAGCGTGCGAATGATTTCCAAATGCAGTTTGGAAGCTTCATCAAACGACAAATCCTTGGCCGGCCGTTCAGGATGGATGCCGGAACGGAACAGCGCCTCATCTACATAAATATTTCCTAATCCGGCGACGATCTTTTGGTCAAGCAAGGCTGTTTTTATATTCCTTGATGTTTCTTTAAGCTTTTGCAAAAGCCACTCAGCGGTAAAATCATCAGAAAACGGCTCCATTCCCAGTTGCGAGAGAGGGAGACGCAAATGTTCTTCGCCTTTTTGAAACAGATGCATTGTACCAAACTTGCGGACATCCCGGTATCTCAATTCAGTCTGGTCGTTGAAGTGAAAAACAACATGCGTATGTGGCTCTGTTTGCTTTTCACTCGGATAAAGTCCGTATCTTCCTTCCATTCTTAAATGAGAAACAAGCGACAAGGTATCAAGAGAAAAAATTAAAAATTTGCCACGTCTTTTCACATCATGAATGGTTTCCCCTTTTAATGCGTCGCAAAACTGGTTGACATCTTCAGGTTGTTTAATTAATCTCGGCCAATAAACTGACACATTCTCAATTGTTTTCCCTTTGACAAGCTTGTTTAATGTACGACGAATTGTTTCGACTTCCGGAAGCTCCGGCATCTCTTCGTTCCTCCTTCCAGCATGGGAAAAAGGCGGGGCTTTCCCTTCCCGCCTTTTTCCCGGTTATTTTGCCTCATACCAAGTTGGACCGTAAGCACAATCAACTTTTAAAGGCACCTTCAGTTTCAACGCATTCTCCATTACTTCCGGGACTAGCTTCTCCAATGTTTCTATTTCTTCTTTCGGCGCTTCAAACACCAATTCATCGTGTACTTGCAGGAGCAGCCTTGTTTTTAAATTTCTCTTTTCCATTTCATGAACAATATCGATCATTGCTTTTTTGATAATATCAGCAGCGCTTCCCTGAATCGGCGTGTTCATCGCCGTTCTTTCGGCAAAACTTCTTACATTAAAATTTCTGCTCGTGATTTCAGGAATATATCTGCGCCTGTGCATTAATGTTGTCACATACCCTTTTTGTTTTGCTTCTTGCACGATTTCTTCCATATATTCTTTGACGCCTTTAAAGCTTGTAAAATAACGTTTAATAAACTCTCCAGCTTCCTTTCTCGTAATTCCTAAATTTTGTGATAAACCGTAGTCGCTGATTCCATAGACGATTCCGAAATTGACGGCTTTTGCCTGTCTCCTCATGTTTGATGTTACTTCCTCTTCCTTCACATGGAAAACATCCATAGCGGTTTTGGTGTGAATATCCAAATCATGTTCAAACGCTTCAATCAAATTTTCGTCGCCGGATATATGGGCGAGCACCCTTAACTCGATTTGCGAATAATCCGCGGCAAAAATCACCCAGTCTTTTTCAGATGGGATAAATGCCTCACGAATTTTCCGACCTTCTTCCAAACGTATTGGAATGTTTTGTAAATTAGGGTCAGTGGAGCTGAGACGACCCGTTTGCGTCAAAGCTTGATTAAAACGGGTATGAATTTTGCCCGTGCTCTCGTGGATCACTTTTAAAAGTCCTTCAATGTAAGTTGATTGAAGCTTTCCAAGCTGCCTGTAATGCAAAATTTTTTCAACAATTTCATGTTCTTCTCTCAATTTTTCCAGAACATCGGCTGATGTGGAAAAGCCGGTTTTTGTTTTTTTCAATGCCGGCAGCTTTAGCTTTTCAAATAAAACCGTTCCAAGCTGTTTAGGCGAATTGATATTGAAAGGCTCTCCCGCAAGATCGTGAATTTCTTTTTCCAATTCATTCAGTTTTTCATCAAGCTCTTTTCCCATCTCCTTCAGTCTTTCCACATCAACCTTTACACCTGTCGTTTCCATATCCGATAAAATTTTCGATAATGGCAGTTCTAAGTCATGGAACAAGTCAAATTGTTCATTTTCTTTTAGTTCTTCCATGAGCCGATCTTCTAATTGATAAATAGTCATCGCTTTTCTAGCCAGATGTTCCGCTAAAAGGTCTTCACTCGGAATCCGTTTTTTGGCTCCCTTTCCGTAAACCATTTCATCTTTTTGCACGGACTTCATATTTCGCTGATGGGCAATGGTTGCAACATCTTCAATGGTATCTGACGGATTTAAAAGATAGGATGCAATCAAAACATCAAATTCGATGCCTTCTAGATCTATACCCCGCCAGCGTAAAGCAACGATAGACTGTTTGGCATCGTAAACCGTTTTGCGTTTTTGCGGATTTTTGGCCCATTGTTGAAATTCTGTTGATTGCAATGCCGTTTCAGTTGGAATGTAATAACAACCGTTTTCATTGGCAATGGCAAAACCGGCAATTTCACTTGTATGATAATTTTCATCAAAAACTTCCACAAGCAGCGCGGCTTTATCCGTTAAAATATCCTCTGACAGTTTTTCGGCCTTTTCAAAGCGGATTTTGGCCAGCGATTCCTCTTTCTCCTCCACATCCTCCCCAATCCGGTCGAGAAGAGATTGGAAACCAAGCTCTTTAAAAATGGCGACAACTTTCTCTTTATGGTAGCCTTTGTATTCAAGATCGCTGATGTCGACTTCAATTGGTGCATGACAGTTTATCGTGGCAAGCTTCTTGCTCATCAACGCTTGTTCTTTATACGTTTCCAAATTTTCCTTTAATTTTTTTCCGTTCACTTCTTCAATGGAAGCTAAAAGGTTTTCCACCGTCTCAAACTGTTTTAGCAGCTTAATCGCGGTTTTTTCACCAATACCGGGGACACCTGGAATATTGTCCGATGAATCTCCCATCAACCCTTTCATATCAATTATTTGTTCAGGTGTTAAACCATATTTTTCCTTAATACTTGCAGGCGTATAGGCCTCAACATCCGTAATTCCTTTTTTCGTAATGGCAACAGTCGTTTTTTCTGTCGCCAGCTGAGTTAAGTCTTTATCCCCTGAAATGATTTTAACAGAAAAGTTTTGTTTTTCGGCTTGTTTTGCCAGCGTGCCGATGATATCATCCGCTTCATAATGTTCAAGCTCATATTTTGCTATTTGAAAGGCATCCAGCAGTTCATGAATAAACGGAAGCTGTTCGGACAGTTCAGGCGGAGTTTTTTGTCGAGTTCCCTTATATTCTTTAAAGGTCTCGTGGCGGAATGTTGTTTTCCCCGCATCAAATGCTACAAGAAGATGGGTCGGTTGTTCTTCCTCCAAAATTTTCATAATCATGTTCGTAAACCCGTAAATGGCATTCGTGTGGATCCCTTTATCATTGTTTAAAAGAGGCAAAGCAAAAAATGCTCTGTATGCAATACTGTTTCCATCAATCAGAACAAGCTTTTTTGTCACGTTTTGTCCTCCTTCTTCATAAAAAAAGCCATGTCTTTTCTCTATTCTACCATTACTTGCAGAAGAAGAAAAAACATGGCTCCTTTTTTTATTCTGTTGACCCCATTAAAATTTTGGCATATGGAGAGTCAATTGGCAGAACGATAACTGTTTCACCATCAATCGTTTTCTTATAAGATTGGAGAGTCCGATAAAGCTCATAAAATTTTGGATCTTTGGAATAGGCTTGATTATAGATTTTTGCTGCTTCTTGTTCTCCCTGCCCGCGGATCATTTCCGCCTGCGCCTCCGCTTTCGCCAGCATTTCCTGCACTTTTCTGTCAGTTTCCGCAGTGATTCGGTTTTTTTCCGCATCCCCCATCGATAGATATTCTTGCGCTTTTGATTCCCGTTCTGAAATCATTCGGGTAAATACGGATTTCTCATTTTCTTCCGGCAAATCCGTCCGCTTTATTCTTACATCCACTACTTTAATACCGTACTCGCTCTGTTCCAAGAGATGATTCACGATATCTGTCACTTTATCATTAATGCTGCCTCGGGATGATTTCTCATCATTGATGATTTCATCATAATTGAGTTTTCCTAATTCAGATCTGACCGTTGAAAAGATAAACTCGGACATTTTGGCCTCTGCATTAACGACTGTTCGGGCATTGGCAATCATTTTTTTCGGATCTTCTATCCGCCATATGGCATAATTATCAATCAAAATGCGTTTTTTATCCTTTGTATTGATTTCCGCTTCCTCTACATCATATGTCAATTGATGTTTTGGCAAGCTCTCCACAGACTGAATAAAAGGGATTTTGAAATGAAGCCCTGGTTTCTCAATAATTCGTACAACCTCACCAAACTGGCGGACGACTTTATATTCGTTTTCTTTTACAATAAATATATTGTTTAGCAAAAAGAACAAAGCAGCAAAAGATAAGACCAGCACAATGCCTGAGCGGACATATTTTTTCCATTGGAATTTGTCGGCTTTTTCCATTCCGATGATTTTCTTATCGTTGCTCATTTGTTTCACTTCCCTTTTGCTCCTGTTTGTTTGTTTGATCTTTTGGCTGCTCACTCTGTTGATTGTTCGGCAAAACTTGCTGCATATTTTGAACCGGGAAATATTTCATCGTATTGCCGTCGTCTTTCATGATGTAAATTTGCGCGTTCGGCAAAACACTGTCAATCGTTTCTAAAATTAGGCGTTTTTCTGTAATTTCCGGCGCATTTTTATATTCGTTATAGAGAGAGTGGAACAAAGCAACGTCCCCTTTTGCTTTTTCTATTCTCGCCGCTTTGTCGCCTTCCGCTTTTGAAATGATGGCGTCCCGTTCTCCTTGTGCTTCATTAGTCCGTTTGTTTTCGTACTTCTTGGCTTCATTGATTTTCGTATTCATGGTCTCCCTTGCATCGGTGACATTTGTAAAGGCCTTGCGCACTTCCTCATTCGGCAAATCGACATCTTGTAGCTTCACAGCCATTATCGAAATGCCGATATCATATTTTTTCATTAATGAACTTAACAACTCTTGAACTTGCGCTTCAATTTCCACTTTCCCGCTCGTTAAGGCATCATCAATTTTGGAGCTGCCGATAATGCTCCGTAAAGTGGCAGATGTGGCATCACGCAAAATTTCTTCCGGATTTTCCGCTTGAAACAAATATTTTTTTGGATTTGTGATTTTCCATTGAACTACCATATCAGCTAAAACAATGTTTTCATCCCCTGTGATCATCTTTGTTTCTTTTGGAAATGAAACAACTTTATCGTCTTTTTCTTTATAACCAAATTGCAAACTGAACGTTTCTTTTGAAACTTTCTCGACTTTTTGAATCGGCCATGGCCATTTAAAATGCAAACCAGGTTCGCTAATCCCTGAATCCGCTTTTCCAAACGTTATTAAAACAGCTTGTTCTGATTCATCAATCGTAAACCATGATGTAAAAGCAGCCATTGCTAGTATCAATATGATCAAAACAGATCCGATGATGGCGTAAATATTTTTTAGGCTAATCATCTAATCCCCCCGTCTTTTTATGTCTTGATTTACCATACGAAAATAGAAATATTTAGTTTCAAAATCTTTTCTTCACACTCTTTGAACTTACATAAACAAAAAGCTTCCGTATCTACACATTTGCAATTCGCCTTCTTTTGAAACAGGAGGGATTCCCATTTTGAAAAGAATGGGAGATTTTACCACCGTGACCGTTGTTAAAAGTGTTCAAACTTTTTTTGAAATAAAAAATAGACGGGAACACGCATGGTTCCCGTCTGCAACGGCTCCTTGGATGAAGGGGTTTTCACAATTATTTTAACAACCGATTGTTAATGCAGCTTGAATATGTTGTAAAGCTTCTGTTAAATCAGGACGGGTTTAGTCTTTGAAACGTAACTGTGAAAATGGTCCCTTCTCCTACTTTGCTTTTTACATCGATCTTTGCTTGATGAGCTTCCACCAAATGTTTCACGATAGCCAATCCGAGTCCGGTTCCACCTGAATTTCTGCTCCGCGCTTTATCAATTCGGTAAAAACGCTCAAAAATTCTCGGGATTTTGTCTTCTTTTATACCAATTCCTGTGTCTTGCACAGAAACTTCCACAATGTCTTGATCAGCCTTTACCAATATATTGACTTCTCCTCCGCTGGGGGTGTACATAATGCCGTTGTTAACTAAATTGATGAAAATTTGTTTAAGGCGATATGGATCACCATGAATCATTATATCCTCATTCGGAACTTTCAGGGAAAGACCGATGTTTTTATCAATTGCTTTTCTAGACAACAACGTATAAATTTCTTTTAAGATTTCATTGATATGACACGTCTGAAAATCTAGTTTAAATCCTTGTTGCTCTATTTTTGATAAATCCAGCAAATCTTGGATCAGCGTCTGCATTCGTTCACTTTCTTTTAAAATTATGGAGAGAAAAGATTTCAATGTTTGTTCATCTTTCATAGCCCCATCAAGCAATGTTTCGGAAAAACCTTTAATGGAGGTAATAGGGGTTTTCAATTCATGTGAAACGTTGGCAACAAAGTCCTTCCGCATTTGTTCAAGTTTTTTCAGCTCCGTAATGTCATAAAAAACAAGAACAATCCCTTTCCATTCTTCGCGTTTGCCTAGGATGGGGGCGCCGTAAACCTCAAAATGCTTTCTTTCAATTTTGACAGGGAGCATTAAATGCTTTCTTTTCCTTGATTCTGTCAAAAATATTTCATCCACCATTTGAATAATTTCTTTATAGGCAAAAGCTTCATTGTAAGGTTTATATAAATAATCATCTTGGTCTATTTGAAACAGTTCCTTAAACGCTTTGTTAACAAGGTGGATATATCCGCGTTCATCGATAAAAATCAGGCCGCTTCCCATGTTTTCAATCAATGTTTGCAGTCTTTCCTGCTGCAGTTCTTGAGCGCTCGTCATGTCTTGGAGATTGCGCGCCAATATGTTGATTGATCTGCTCAACATCCCGATTTCATCGTTATTTTCTTCATATGTCCGCGCCTTGTAGTTTCCTTTCGCTAATTCCATCGCAACATTTGCAGCTGATTCAATCGGCCTTGTATATTGCTTCATAATGCGCGTTCCAAACATCATCAGTACGATAAAGGCAACCATCATGCTGCCTGAAATAAAAAACCAAATTTCTTTGGTCATTGGAACAGCATTTAATGATTTGCCTAAAACAACAAATCCTTTTTTGCCGCCGTTATCGAAAAGAGGCATCCCATAAAAATATAAATGGGCTTGGTTCAAATCAATGCGAAATCCTTTTTCTTCGTATCTGTGCTGAGCTAACATTTTTTTCGCTAATTCTTTGCTATTTTGTTGAAAAGCGGGGCCTTTTTCAAACAGCACGTTCCCGCCTTCATCAAACAAAATAATGCGAGAATCCAGCGTCTCACTTATCGTTCCCAGCAATTCTGCTAATTCCGGAGATTCTATCCCTTCATTCTTGACCACGATTTTTACTAATTGGCTTTCTTTTTTGAATTGGTTTTCATAAGCAAAAAAATAGAAAAATTGAAATAATTGCCCTAATAGAAATCCGAGACTCAAGAAGACGATCACTATTAATGTTGCTAAGGAGAAAAACAATCTTGAACGGAATTTACTCATCTATTTTCGGATCCTCCAGTTTATAGCCGAGCCCTCTAATTGTTTTAATATACACTGGCTTTTTTGTATTCCGTTCAATTTTTTCCCTTAAATGGCTGATATGAACATCTACAATTCTAGTATCGCCAGCGAAATCGTAGTTCCATACAGCACTTAACAGTTGGTCCCTCGTTAACACCCTTCCTTTATGTTTGGCAAGATAAAGAAGCAGTTCAAATTCTTTTGGGGTAAAATCAAGCCTGTTTTGACCAAAATAAGCTTCAAAACGCTCCGGCATAATTTTCAGATCGCCGATCGTAATGTTGTCCTCTTTCTTTTCTTCCATAATACTGAAATGATGATCTTCCGTGCTGACTCTCCTTAAAATGGCTTTTACTCTCGCTATGATTTCTCTCGGACTAAACGGTTTTGTCATGTAATCGTCTGCTCCTAATTCCAATCCGAGCACTTTATCGAATTCATCATCCTTTGCTGTCAGCATTAAAATAGGCGTCATGATCTTTCGCTGCCTGAGCTCTTTGCATATTTCCATACCATCCAAGCTTGGCAGCATCAAGTCAAGCACAATTAAATCAGGTGCTTCCTTAATCGCTTTTTCCAACCCTTCCTTGCCATCGCCGGCCGTGATTACTTGAAAGCCGGCTTGTAGCAAATTGTATTCAAGAAGCGTAACAATCGATTGTTCATCATCTACAACTAAAATTTTTTTACTCATAGAAGCCTCCACTCAATCCATTTATTCCCATCATCCAAGGTGATATATATAAGTTATCTGTCTTTTTTTATTATAGTCCACGAATGAAAAAGAACCAATATGATAAATTGGTCTTCTTGGAAAAAAAGAGAAAACGACGCTCCTACTTGATTTTTCATTTAGGGTTTGCCGACATTTAAAAAACGAGGGCGAGTGTCCCGCCCCCGTTTGATTGGCTAAATTAACGCCTTCATAACATTTTTTACAGATTGAGCTGATTTTGCCAATGCTGCTTTTTCTTCATCTGTTAATTCAAGTTCAATGATTTGTTCCAATCCGTTGCCGCCAAGAATGGTTGGAACGCCTAAATAAATCCCTTCAAAGCCGTATTCTCCTTCAAGATAGGCAATGGCTGGAAGCACCCGCCGCTGGTCTTTCACGATCGCTTCAACCATTTCCACAAGCGAAGCAGCTGGTGCATAATAAGCGCTGCCATTTCCAAGCAGATTGACGATTTCTCCGCCGCCTTTTCTTGTTCTTTCCACAATGGCTTCTAAACGATCTTTCGGAATTAATTTTTCCAGCGGTATGCCACCTGCATACGAATATCTTACAAGCGGCACCATATCGTCCCCATGGCCTCCCAGTACAAAACCTGTAATATCTTTGACAGATAAATTTAATTCTTGTGCAACAAATGTGCGGAATCTTGCCGTGTCCAATACACCGGACTGGCCGATGACGCGGTGTTTTGGAAAACCGGACTCTTTATAAACCGTGTAGGTCATGGCATCAACAGGATTGGTCAGCACGATGATGATACAGTTTGGTGAATATTTTACGACTTCTTTTGTTACGCTTTTCATGACCTTTTGATTGGTTTGCACTAAATCATCGCGGCTCATTCCCGGTTTTCTGGCAACACCTGCTGTAATGACCACAATATCGGAGTCCGCTGTATCTTCATAGTTGGAAGTGCCGACAATGTTTGCATCGAAGCCAAGAACCGGACTCGATTCAAGCATGTCTAGCGCTTTTCCTTTTGTCGGATTTTCCGCTTGAGGAATATCGACAAGAACCACATCTCCAACTTCTTTTTGCGCGAGCAAAAACGCTGTTGTCGCACCAGTAAAACCAGCGCCAATTACAGAAATTTTTTTGCGTTTCATTGTCACTGGAAACATCCTCTCCATTATTTTCGAGAGCCGCTTCAATGGAAGCAGATCTCTATTTGGGCCGTCAATCCATATTTTTAATTAAAGCGTCACCAAATTCGGAGCATTTTACTTCTGTTGCGCCTTCCATGAGGCGTGCAAAGTCATATGTGACAACTTTTGAAGCAATTGTTTTTTCCATTGCTCGAATAATTAAATCAGCAGCTTCCTTCCATCCCAGATGTTCAAGCATAAGTACACCAGAAAGAATGACGGATGACGGATTTACTTTGTCAAGCCCTGCATATTTTGGAGCTGTGCCGTGTGTAGCTTCAAAAATCGCATGACCTGTCTCATAGTTAATGTTTGCTCCAGGCGCAATACCTATTCCGCCAACTTGTGCAGCTAAGGCGTCGGAAATGTAGTCACCGTTCAAGTTCATTGTGGCGACAACGTCAAACTCACGAGGTCGGGTAAGGATTTGCTGCAAGAAAATGTCGGCAATTGTGTCTTTAATAATAATTTTACCCGCTTTTTCCGCTTCTTCTTGTGCTTTGTTAGCCGCCTCTTTTCCTTCTTTTTCGGCAATGCGGTCATACTCAGCCCAAGTAAATACTTTGTCGCCAAATTCTTGCTCTGCAAGCTCGTAGCCCCAGTTTTTAAATGCACCTTCTGTAAACTTCATGATGTTTCCTTTATGAACGAGAGTCACTGATTTTCTACCGTGTTCAATCGCATAATTGATAGCGGCGCGAACTAAACGTTTCGTTCCTTCTTCAGAGATTGGTTTAATGCCGATGCCTGAAGTTTCCGGGAAGCGGATTTTCGTCACGCCCATTTCTTTTTGCAGGAAGTCAATCACTTTTTTCACTTCTTCAGTACCTTTGGCATACTCGATGCCAGCATAAATGTCTTCCGTATTTTCGCGGAAAATGACCATGTCCGTATCTTCCGGCCGTTTAACAGGAGAAGGAACTCCATTAAAGTAACGAACCGGCCGCAAGCAAACAAATAAATCCAACTCTTGGCGAAGCGCTACGTTTAACGAACGGATGCCTCCACCCACCGGCGTTGTCAACGGTCCTTTAATCGCAATCATATATTCGCGGATAACATCAAGCGTTTCTTGCGGAAGCCATTCTCCGGTCTGTTTAAATGCTTTTTCTCCTGCAAGCACTTCTTTCCAAACAATTTTCTTTTCGCCATTGTATGCTTTTTCAACTGCCGCTTCCAAAACTCTCGAAGCAGCCGCCCAAATATCAGGGCCTGTCCCATCACCTTCGATAAACGGAATGATCGGATCATTCGGGACGTTTAGAACTCCATTTGACATAGAAATTTTTTGACCTTCTGCCACAATCATTACCTCCTGAAATATGTAATTCTTTCTCTCTTTTTTTCATGATGCAAATTTCTTGAACAAAGAAAGGGGGAGACCCTTTTTTATTTTACCTTTTAATCTCTATTTTCGATAGGGATAAATACTTGTTTTTCCGGTCCTGTATATTCCGCACGCGGACGGATTAAGCGATTATTTTCATATTGTTCGAGAATATGCGCGATCCAGCCTGATACGCGGCTGATGGCAAAAATCGGCGTGAAAAGATCATGATCAATGCCTAAGCAATGATAGACAGATGCCGAGTAAAAATCGACATTCGGCGGTATCGCTTTTTCCTTTGTAACAATTTCTTCAATTTTTGTGGACATTTCATACCATTTCGTTTCGCCGGTAATCGCCGTCAACCTGCGGGACATTTCTTTGAGATGTTTTGCCCGAGGGTCTCCCTTGCGGTAAACTCGGTGGCCAAACCCCATAATTTTCTCTTTTTTCGCCAATTTCTCTTGAATATACGATTCCACATTTTCAGGTTCGCCAATTTCCGTCAACATTCGCATGACCCGTTCATTGGCTCCTCCGTGCAAAGAACCTTTCAATGCTGCAATCGCAGCAGTGATTCCAGAATAAATATCAGAAAGTGTTGCAACGCAAACACGCGCCGTAAATGTAGATGCATTTAATTCGTGGTCTGCGTGAAGGATAAGCGCCTTGTTGAAAGCTTCGATAGAAGTGTCGTCTGGTTCAGTTCCATTTAACATATACAAAAAGTTTGCCGCAAAGCTTAAATCTTTTCTCGGCTGTACAGGATCCAAGCCTTTGCGAATGCGGGCAAAAGCGGCAACAATTGTCGCAATTTTTGCTTGCAAACGGATGGCCTTTCGATAATTGGCTTCTTCCGACATGTCATCCGCTTCTTCATCATATAACCCGAGCAAAGAAACGGCTGTGCGCAAAGCTGCCATAGGGTGAACTTTATCGATCGGATACGTTTTGAAATGTTCCAAAACACCATTAGGAACTGCAGAATGATCGGCAAGCTGTTGTTTTAACTCTTCCAATTCTTTCTTATTCGGAAGCTTGCGATGCCATAGCAAATAAACCACTTCTTCAAAAATAGCATTTTCCGCCAAATCATCAATGTTATACCCTACATATGTTAATGTATCATCAATAATTGAACTGATTGATGATGTAGTGGCCACTACGCCTTCAAGACCGCGAGTTACAGTCATATACACCTCTCCTTTATCAAAAATATTTCCATTTAGAAATGATTGTAACTAAATTTCATTTTTCCACAAAAGAAAATGCTTTCATTTCTTTTGTGGAATACTTTTTTATTGTTCGAAGCCAGCTTCTTTCTCTATGAAAACACTTTAATAAGTTATACACCTATTATAAACAATTATCTGATTTTTGTGAATCAGCCAAATAAGATATTTTTTACAAAAATCACTTTTTTAATTAAGATTTCTTATTGCAACAAATAAGATTAACTTATTTTGACATAATAAATATTGAAAAAAAACATCTTCAACGTATCACTATCGTATGTTTATTGATCCATTTTTGTACCCATTGGATGATGAAAGGCTTCAGCAGGTTTCTCGTTTTTGGAAATAGCAGCAAAAACCCCGAAATATCCGTGAGAAATCCCGGCGTCAACAGCATGATCCCTCCTGCTAAAATGATCATTCCGTCCATTATGGCATCGTTTGGAAAACGCCCTTGTCTTAAATCGTCCTGAAACTTTTGCATTGTTTTTAAGCCTTGTTTTTTAGCCAGCCATGCTCCCGTTATGCCTGTTAACAAAATCAACAGAACGGTCGGAACGACCCCTATTAACTTTCCCGACAGAATAAACACCCCGATTTCACAAGCCGGTATCACAACCAGCAAAAATAATAACAGCCGCAAGTTCCATCACCTCACGTTCTGTGAATTTCTTGAGACTAGTATACAAAAAAAGAGAAGGAACTCTCAAAAATCCTTCTCTTTTCGAACATGATATTGAAAGAACCGATCGATAAGAAAAAGCTTTCGACACACACTCATTCATTGTTAAAGAACGCTTGCATGGCCTTTATAAATAATGCCTTGCGTAGCATCTACGGTAACTTCCATCCCGTCTTTTAAAATGGTTGTTGCCCGTTCAACACCAACAATAACGGGGATGCCAAGGCTCAGGCCGACAACAGCAGCATGGCTCGTTAACCCGCCTTCTTCCGTTACAAGGGCGGACGCCTTCTCAATCGCCTCCATCATATCCTTGTCAGTGCCTTGTGTGACAAGGATCGCTCCTTTTCCGGTCTTCGCAATCGCTTCTTCAGAGTTTCGAGCAACTACCACTTTTCCAAATGCGGATTTTCGACCAATTCCTTGTCCTTTCCCTAGAACATCGCCAACAACATGAACTTTCATAAGATTTGTCGAACCTGTTTCGCCAACTGGGACACCTGCTGTAATAATCACTTTATTCCCATGATTGATAATACCGGTGTTTAACGATTCTCTTACTGCAATATCAAGCATTTCGTCAGTTGTTGTAGCAATTTCGCCCTTTGTTGGATAAACTCCCCAAGTAAGGGCGAGTTTTCGGCATACGTGATCGTTTGCAGTAACCGCAATGATCGGCGCTTTAGGCCGGTATTTTGAGATCATTTTCGCTGTATAGCCGCTCACAGTCGGAGTGATGATTGCGGAAACATCCAAATTCATCGCTGTATAGGCAACGGATTGTCCAATTGCGTCTGTAATCGTGCTGACGGCAGATTTCGTCTGTTTGGACAAGATTTGTCTATAATCCAACGCTTGCTCAACTCTTGAAGCAATTTTATGCATCGTTTCCACTGCTTCAACAGGATAGTTTCCGGCTGCTGTTTCGCCAGAGAGCATGATCGCATCGGTGCCGTCAAAAATTGCGTTTGCCACATCGCTCGCCTCAGCTCTGGTCGGACGCGGGTTTCTTTGCATCGAGTCAAGCATTTGAGTGGCGGTAATGACAGGTTTTCCTAATTTATTACATTTACGGATCAATTCTTTTTGCACAAGCGGGACATCCTCAGCCGGGATTTCCACCCCTAAATCACCGCGTGCAACCATCAGGCCGTCTGATACTTCTAAAATTTGATCAATATTATCAACGCCTTCTTGGTTTTCAATTTTAGGAATAATTTGAATGTGTCCTGCATGATGGGCTTCCAAAAGCTGACGGATTTCCAGCACATCTGATGCACGACGCACAAAAGAGGCCGCAATGAAATCGATCCCTTGCTCAATTCCGAAAAGAATATCATTCGCATCCTTTTCTGTTATCCCCGGAAGATTGACGCTTACACCGGGAACATTGACTCCTTTTTTGTCTTTCAATATTCCCCCGTTTAACACTTTCGTTTCAATTAGTTGTTGCTGTTTATCAATATTTGTAACTTCAAGCGCAATTAAGCCATCGTCCAGCAAAATGTTTGAGCCGATCTGAACGTCATCGATCAATCCCTTATGGGTGACAGAAATTTTTTCTTGTGTTCCAACAACCTCTTCCATGGAAATAAAAAGACGGGAACCTGCCTGAAGATGGATTTCGCCATTTTACATCTTATGTGTGCGAATTTCAGGCCCTTTTGTATCAAGTAAAATAGCAACACTTTTTCCAAGTTTTGCAGCTGCTTCCCGAATGTTGCGAATCCTTGCGCCATGCTCTTGGTGGTCTCCGTGTGAAAAATTCAGCCGGGCAACGTTCATACCTGCATTGATGAGCTTTTCCAACATTTCAACGCTTTCGCTGGCAGGACCTATCGTACAAACAATTTTTGTTTTTCGCATCGTCGACAACCTCCTAATAAAATGTGAAAACGATCCCAAGCACAATCATTAAATGGAAAGTTCTTTAGAAAGCTTGTACATTGAATGGTCAATCGTATGAGGGTGATCTAAAATTTCCAAAATATCGTGATCGACCAACTTGTTGTTTTGAATACCGACGCACCGACCTCCCTTTCCTTCAAGCAGCAATTCGACAGCGTATGCACCCAACCTGCTGGCCAGAACGCGATCGAATGCAGTAGGCGAACCTCCACGCTGTATATGCCCCAATACAGAAACACGCGTCTCAAAATTGGTCATTTCCTTAATCTTTTTCCCGATTTCTACACCGCTTCCAACACCTTCAGCGACGATGATAATACTATGTTTTTTCCCTCTGCTGTGTCCATGTTTTAATCGGTCAATGATCTCATGGATATCATATCCAGCTTCAGGAATCAAAATCGACTCGGCTCCGCCGGCAAGACCTGACCACAAAGCAATGTCGCCGGCATCCCGACCCATTACTTCTATCACATATGTACGTTCATGAGAGGTGGCTGTATCCCGGATTTTATCAATGGCTTCAATGACTGTATTCAATGCGGTATCAAAACCGATCGTAAAATCTGTTCCTGGTATATCATTATCAATTGTACCGGGAACACCAATGCAAGGATAACCATGTTCTGTCAGTTTTTTCGCTCCCATGTAGGAACCATTGCCGCCAATAATGACAAGTCCTTCGATGCCATATTTGTTTAATTGTTCAATTCCCTTCATTTGTCCTTCCAGTGTCTTAAACTCTTCACACCGTGCCGTAAACAGCATAGTTCCCCCGCGATGAATAATGTCGCCAACAGAGCCCAGTTCGAGCTTTTCAATTTTGCCAGAAATAAGACCTGCATAACCGTTATAAATTCCGTAGACCTCCAAACCATGATAAATGGCTTTGCGAACGACGGCGCGAATCGCAGCATTCATTCCTGGAGAATCGCCGCCGCTTGTTAAAACACCGATTTTTTTCATACTTTCCACCTCATTTATCCAGTCTTTACAAAACTTTTAAGAAAAAGACGGTGTTCATGTCCATTATGAAGAAAAAATAAAATATGAATTCTTTACTATTATACACAAAAAGAGGCTGTACGTAAGTGGCAAAGAAAACAAAAAAAATGCGACCTCTTCAAGAGATCGCATTTAATGGGCGCTTGAAAAAGCCTGTTCCTTCACCGCTCCGATTCGTTTAAATTTTTCGTATCGGTGCTGGACAAGTTCTTCTCCAGACATTTTCAATAATTCTTTTAAAGAGCGCTTAATGGCTGCTTCAATATATTTTGCTTGCTCCTTAATATCCTTATGAGCGCCGCCTCTTACTTCAGGTATGATTTCATCAATGACTCCAAGTTCTTTTAAATCCGGCGCAGTAATTTTCATCGTTTCCGCTGCTTTTTTCGCAAGGCTTGAATCCTTCCATAAAAGCGCTGCAGCTCCTTCTGGGGAAATGACGGAGTACGTTGAGTTTTCCAGCATGTGAATATGATTTCCCACACCAAGCGCCAATGCTCCGCCGCTTCCGCCTTCGCCAATTACGATGCAAATAACGGGGACGGATAGACCTGCCATTTCAAATAAATTTTTCGCAATTGCTTCGCTTTGCCCCCGCTCCTCCGCAGCTTTACCGGGATATGCTCCTTTTGTGTCAATAAAACAGATGATCGGACGGTTAAATTTATCAGCCTGTTTCATCAAACGCAGCGCTTTCCGGTATCCTTCAGGGTGAGGCATTCCGAAATTGCGGCGGATATTTTCTTTTGTATCCTTACCTCTCTGATGTCCAACAACTGTAACAGGAATGCCGCAAAATTTGGCAATTCCGCCTACAATCGCTTCGTCATCACCAAAATAACGGTCTCCGTGGCATTCAAAAAAGTTTTCAAACAAATGCTCAATATAGTCAAGGGTCGTCGGCCGAAACGGATGACGGGCAATTTGCACGCGGTTCCAAGGGGAAAGATTGTCATAGATTTCCCTTTCTGCGTTTTTCAGCCTTATTTCCAATTTTTCAATTTCTGCGGATAGATCGACGTCCGCTGTTTTCGCAAATTCTTTTAATTCTTGAATTTTCTTCTTTAATTCATCAATCGGCTTCTCAAAATCTAGTTCACCAACCAATCTGCTTCCCCCCTTTCCTGATGAAGATCAAGAATATTGATTAATGTATCTCTTAAATCATGGCGATGGATGACAGAATCAAGTTGGCCGTGCTTCAATAAAAATTCGGCGGTCTGAAAATCGTCAGGAAGTTCTTCGCGTATGGTTTGTTCAATAATTCTCCGTCCGGCAAAACCAATGAGCGCTCCCGGCTCCGCAAAATTGTAGTCGCCTAATGATGCAAAACTGGCGGAGACTCCTCCTGTCGTCGGATGGGTCATAATCGAAATAATGAGACCCCCTTGGTCGCTGAACAATTTTAAAGCCGAACTTGTCTTCGCCATTTGCATGAGGCTTAAAATTCCTTCCTGCATGCGTGCGCCGCCGGAAGCTGTGAAAATGATAAAAGGAAAATTTTTTTCTTTCGCCTTTTCGATTGCCCGCGTTATTTTTTCTCCGACAACCGACCCCATGCTTCCCATTCGAAAGCTTGCATCCATCACTGCAATAACGACTGGAAAACCGCCGATTTTCCCTTCTCCCGTAACAACCGCTTCATTTAACAACGTCTTTGCTTTATCTTTTTCAAGCTTTTCTAAGTAGCCGGGAAATTGAAGAGGGTCCAGAGAACTCATCCCCGAATCGTATTCTATAAAACTGTTTTCATCTAAAAGGCTTGAGATTCTTTCTTTCGCTCCCATTTGCAGATGGTAACCGCAAGTTGTGCATACTTTTAAATTTTTGTCCAATTCTTTTGAATACATGATTTTTTTGCAGCTTGGACATTTTGTCATAATTCCTTCAGGAACGTCATATTTTATATGTTCCGAGGGAATGGATGCGTACTTTTTCTTTTTGGAAAAAATATTTTTCAAGATGAAACCTCCCTCTTTTCTACTGCTTAGAAGCGTGCTTTTTTATTTTTTTCCCTTCTCTATCTTGTTTCAAACGTTCAACGAGAGGTCTTCATTGCTGTTTGATCTTTTCTTCCGCTTTTTTGGCGGACGACACTGTTGAGAAAATGCCGCTTTACTTTCCAATCATCGCCAGTCTTCTCGTTCTTTCTTCTATTTCCTTCGGATCCCTTTTTTGCCGCGCCACCCCTGTTTCCATGGCAGCTTTTGCTACGGCTGCTGCAACGCATGGCGCTACCCTTACGTCAAACGGTGCGGGAATTACATAATCGGGGCGAAGTTCATCTTCTTTAATAAGAGAAGCAATCGCTTCGGCCGCAGCCATTTTCATCTGTTCATTTATATGCGTTGCCCGTACATCCAATGCCCCCCGGAAAATGCCCGGAAAGGCAAGAACATTATTCACTTGGTTCGGAAAATCTGAACGTCCTGTTCCGATCACTTTTGCCCCCGCTTCCTTTGCTTCATCCGGCATGATTTCCGGATCGGGATTAGCCATGGCAAAAATGATCGGGTTGTCGGCCATCGACTGAATCATCTCTTTCGTTAAAGCACCGGCCACGGATACGCCAATGAAGACGTCAGCTCCTTTTATAACATCTGCCAATGAACCTTTCAAACGGTCGCGATTCGTATATTTTGCCACTTCTGCTTTAATCTTGTTCATTCCGACCGTACGTCCTTCAAAAATGGCGCCTTTTGAATCGCACATGATGATATCGCGAACACCGTAACGGTACAGCAGTTTGATAATGGCGATTCCCGCTGCTCCCGCTCCGTTTGCCACGACTTTAATGTTGGACATTTCTTTTCCGACAAGCTTCAGCGCATTCAATAAGCCGGCAACTGTTACGATCGCCGTTCCATGCTGGTCATCATGAAAAACGGGAATATTTGTTTCCTTTTTTAAACGTTCTTCAATGACGAAGCAGTTTGGAGCCGCAATATCCTCCAAATTAACGCCTCCAAAAGTCGGTTCAAGGAGCTTGACTGTTTCAATAATTTTCTCAATATCAGTAGTCCCTAAACAAATCGGAAAGGCGTCCACACCCGCAAAGCTTTTAAATAGGACCGCTTTCCCTTCCATAACTGGAAGAGCCGCTTCCGGACCGATGTTTCCTAGTCCCAACACAGCGGTTCCATCCGATACAACCGCCACCATATTTCCTTTCATTGTATAATCAAATACCTTGTTTTTATCGTCATAAATGGCTTTGCACGGCTCTGCCACACCAGGAGAGTAAGCCAAACTTAAATCCCTCGCGTTTCGAACAGATACCTTCGGGTTTGTTTCAAGCTTTCCTTTATGAACTTGATGCATATGTAATGCTTCTTCACGTAAAGACACTTATCATCACCTCTCGCGTTTGAAAATGGGCTGAAATCGTTAACAACATATTTTGGAACATATCAAAAATATTATATATTCAACAAAATGTAAAGAGAAGGAGACGTTCATTCTTTTAAAACAACGTTATCGGTTCCTAATAAATTTTTTAACCTGCTTAAACATTCCTCCGTCGGATTGACAAAAAGAAATTCAGGGAGTTTTACTGTTTTTTTAGCTCTTTCATAATAAACAAACACTTGTATATATCCGGAATATTGCATTAACACCTTTTTTACCTCATGAAGCTTTTCTTTTCCGTCCATTCCATCTTCAATCTTTAAAAACAATGACGGCTGTTTTAATTCCTGCAGATCCTTGACATCATAAAGAATTAATTGCACCTGTTCTTGCCTTATTTCCGGCTTGGCAGTGAGCAAAACAATTTGTCCTTGTTTCAATTTGGAACTATGTTTTTTATATTGGTCAGGGAAAATAACAGCCTCCATTTCTGAGCTTTCGTCGCTAACATGAAGGAAGGCCATCATCTCGCCTCTCTTCGTTCGAATCGTTTTGACCGCTGACACATACACCCCGATATGAATTTTTCGATCAATCCATTGATTCGCTTCCATTAAAGGGATCGCTCCCATTTGTTTAAAAATGGATATAAAAGGGCGAACAGGGTGGCTGGAAAAGTAAAAACCGAGTGTTTCTTTTTCGAATTTCAGCTTTTCATCCATTGATAAAGGTTCGGCTTCTACGTATTTTGGTATAACCGCAAGCCCTTCTTCAAACGGAAAAGCCATTTGATCTTCTTCGCCGATTTTAAATAATTCTCCATGTTCGAGCGCCACATCAATGCTTGCAAGCAAAGATGCCCGATCCCGCCCAAATTCATCCATCGCGCCTGAAAAAATGAGCGCCTCGATTGTCCTGCGGTTGACAGCTTTTGCAGAAACTCTGACGCAAAAATCAAACAAATTGCTGAACGGCTTCTTTTTCCGCTGCAATAAAATTTCCTTGATGGCGGCCATCCCAACGTTTTTAATGGATGCCAAGCTGAAGCGGATCTTGCCGTTTTCAACCAAAAAGGAAAAACCGCTTTTATTAACGGATGGCGGAAGAACGGAAATTCCCATATCAACGGCTTCCTGAACGTATTGTGCCACTTTTTCCTGATTGCCGCTGACGCTTGTCATTAAAGCGGACATAAAATAGAGCGGGTAGTGAGCCTTTAAATAAGCAAGTTCATAAGCAATCATGCTGTAAGCTACCGCATGGCTCCGGTTAAAACCATAATTAGCGAATTTTACGATCAGGTCGTATACTTTATTCGCTGTTTTTTCGTCATATCCTTTTTTTAAACACCCGTCCACAAAGCGATTGCGGTTCTCATCTAAAAGCGTTTTAATTTTTTTGGCGACAGCCCGCCTTAACAAATCGGCTTCCCCTAAAGAAAATCCCGCCATTTTCGCCGCGATCTCCATGATCTGTTCTTGGTAGACGAGGACGCCGTACGTTTTTTCAAGGATCGGCTGCAAATCTTGATGCGGATATTCTATTGGCTTCAATCCATGTTTTCTTTCAATAAAAACGGGGATGTTTTCCATCGGCCCCGGACGGTACAGGGCGTTGACCGCCACTAAATCCTCTAAACTTGAAGGCTTGAGCTTTTTTAAAACCTTTCTCATTCCTTCTGATTCAAACTGGAACACTCCTGTTGTATTCCCTTCCGATAACAAGGAAAAAGTTTTTTCATCCTGAAAATGATCAGGCTGCAAGAAAAACTTTTTTCTTTCGTAACGCTCAATGAAATGTTTAATATTTTCCAGAAGCGTCAAATTTCTCAGGCCGAGAAAATCGATTTTCAATAACCCCAGTTCTTCCAAAAAATCCATCGAATATTGAGTTAAATAAATGCCATTATGCCCTTCTTGAATCGGGATGATGTCGGTCAGAGGATGTTCACTTAAAACAACCCCCGCTGCATGGGTTGATGTATGGCGAGGCAAACCTTCCAATTTCATCGCTGTTTGAAATATAATCTTTCCTTTCTCTGTCTTATTCACTAAGTTCCGCAATGAAGCCGACTGTTCATATGCTTCCTTCAACGTTATTCCAAACCTTGATGGAATTTGTTTCGCCCAAATGTCCGCTTCCTTGTTTGAAAAGCCAAGAACTTTGGCAACATCACGAATTACTGCTTTTGCAGCAAGCGTTCCAAAGGTAATGATTTGAGCAACATGTCCCCTGCCGTATTTTTTGGCGACATATTCGATCATTTCATCCCGCCTGTTGTCGGGAAAATCGATATCAATATCAGGCATCGATATCCGTTCAGGGTTTAAGAAGCGTTCAAACAGCAAGTTATAACGGATAGGATCAACCTTTGTAATATCCAACGCATAAGCGACTAATGACCCCGCTGCCGAACCCCTGCCAGGCCCTGTTGCGATCCCTTTTTCATGAGCATATTTCATAAAATCCCAGACGATCAAAAAATAATCGCTAAACTTCATTTTTTTGATAACGGACAACTCATAGCGAAGCCGCGCCACATATTCTTCTGAAGGGGTTTCAATTTTTTTCCTTAATCCATCAAAACAAAGTTTTTCAAGATAATCGTCCGTATCAAATCCGTCCGGAACAGGATATTTGGGAAGCTTTGTTTTCCCCAGTTCAATTTCCACATTGCACTGTGATGCAATTCTTTCTGTATTTTCAATGGCCTCTGGAAAGCTTGAAAAAATTTCTTCCATCTCCTCTGGCGACTTGACATAATATTCGCCGCCATCGTTTCCCTTTTCCTCCCCAACTCTCGTTCCTTCTTTAATCGAAAGCAGACAGCGATGGGCAAAGGCATCGTGTTTTTCAATATAGTGGACATCATTTGTCGCGACAATCGGAACATGGATCATTTTTTTTAATTCCAAAATCTTCCCTGTCAGCTGATGTTCTTCCAATATTCCGTGATCTTGGATCGACAAATAAAAAGAATCGGGATCAAGCATGTGTTGAAAATATTCAACCGCTTTTTTTGCCTCTTGCATTTGATCTTTTAACAGAAACTGTTCAATCAAGCCTTGCCTTCCGGGTGTGATCACAAACAGGTGGCGGCAGTACCGCTTAAACAATTGGATAGGAATTCCATTCAAGAAATTGGTTTGCAATAAGCTGCTTATTTTCAGCAAATACCGGTAGCCATCGTTGTTTTTGGCAATCAACACAAACGGATATGATTCGTTTTTGATCAATATGGACGCGGTTAAACCTAAAATAGGTTTGATTCCTGCTGATTTGCACAATTTATAAAACGCTATTGAACCGTACATGACATGTTCATCCGTAAGGGCAAGAGCTTTCTGTCCTGTTTTTTTTGCATATTGAACGAGTTTGTCTAATCTTGCAGCACTTTTCAATAAGCTATAGGCGCTTTTTACCTGAAGGTGAACAAAAGGCAATGAAACCCCCACCTTTATTTCATGTTTCTCTTCATAATTATAGTCTTTATGATTGATTGAAGACAAACTTCATACTTTATTCTGACATTCCATATAAATATATTGGAAAGGAATGATGAACATGGGGGAAACGGAGGCATTTATTGCTACCTTTATTAAAGTTTATTTTATCGCATTAGGTGTCATTTTGGGAGGATCATTGATTGGCGGCATTGGCGCATATATAACTGGAAATGCCCCCCTTACGTCCATCTTTAGAATCGCAAATCAATTAAAAATTTGGGCGCTTGTTGCCGCAATTGGCGGAACATTCGATGCTTTTTACAGTTTCGAACGGGGAATTTTTGAGGGTGCAACAAAAGATGTTGTCAAACAAATTTTGCTCATTATTTCCGCGATGGGGGGCGCTCAAACCGGTTGGATCATCATCTCTTGGTTTACGCAGGAGGAGCATGTTTCCCAATGAGAATTCCACCCTATTATCGCAGTCCGACATGGCAGCGTTTTTTTGCAGGAGTTGCGGTCGGCGCCCTCGTCAGTTGGCTGTTTTTCTTATATTCTTTTGGATATTATCAAGAAAAACAGGTGGAGATCATTGCCACGCAAAAAAAGACAATCGCCCAATTGCAAAACGATATTCAGATTTGGCAACGCGATTATAAAGAATTAAATAAACGCAATTTAGAGCTTTTAACGGTTCAACATATTGAAATCGAAATACAAAACGCTAACAAGTACAAACTTGATAAATTAATGGAGTATTCGATCGAAAACAACATCAAAAGCGATTTGGCCGATTTGATCGCAAAGGATATTGACAGCGTGATAAAAACAAGGCATTTAATTGCCAAAACGATCGAAAATAAGGTATATCAAGCAGAAGATAAAGAGTTTAAGGCAAAAGTTGTAGAGCTTGTCATCACTCCAACAATCATCATCGAAGTGGAATTAGTTTTGAACAAATAATCGGTAGATATTTTCACAATGGAAGCCCAGAGAATGACGGCCAAGTAGTTTTTCGGGCGGCAAGTTCCCGCTATAAGCTTTGAACAGGTTATGGAATGAAGGGGACAATAATTGAAATTAAACACATTTTCCGTATTGAAAAGCATGTTTGATACTTTACAAAAACAATATGATGAGAACAAAAGCAATGTGCAAAGCCTCCAAAAAATAATTGGCTCTGCCTTTTTTTCTTCTATCTTGAGTGATATAAATTTTGCGGCCTCTTGCCCTCTTCGTAAAAATTTTTTAGTAACTTGATCGCTACATTGCAGTTGGCAAATACATTTTCCTATTGGGAAATGGTGTTCTTAAAGTTGTTATAAGAGCAAAGTTCTTTTTCCCCATTTAAAATGAATCGTCTTTTTATAACTTTTCGCCAAAGTTTTTGCCCTGCCGAACCTCCGTCGGCTCACAGCAATCTGGAAAATAAAAAAGTACACCACTTTCGTTTGTGATGTACCTTTTTTAGGTTCGACAAGATGTTGATGTTCTAAAACTTTATAAATTGTCCGAAAATGATTTTACGATTGTTGGCACAGTTTATCCAATTCGCGGATGATTTCATCCGCCGTTTCCCATTTTTCGATCGTCGCCCCAGCTGCCAAAGGATGGCCTCCCCCGTTGAAACGTTTGGCCAGTTCATTAATGACAATTCTTTTTGAACGAAATCTGACGCGAATCTCCTCATCTTCTTGAACAAACAACACCCATGCCTTGATGCCTTCAATATTTCCCAAAACACCTACCAGCTGTGACGCCTCAGATGCCGTAACCCCATATTCCATTAACAATGTTTTATCCAGTTTGATATGCGCCGCTCCCGAATCCGTCACCGTGAAATTTTGCAAGACATAACCGTTAAGCTTGGCTACATTTCGCTTCGTCTTATACATTTCTTCATAAATATCTGTAAAGGAAAAACCATATTCAATTAATTCGCTCGCATATTTAAACGTTTTTTTCGTTGTATTGGAGAACAAAAATCTTCCTGTATCTCCTACGATACCGGCATAAATGAGGCTTGCCGCTTTTTGTGACAACGCTAATCCTTGATCTTTTCCAAATAAGTAAAATTCATAAATCATTTCGCTGACTGAACTTGCGGACGTATCTACCCAAACAATATCCCCATACGGATCTTCATTTGGATGATGATCAATTTTTATGAGCATTTTTCCTTTATGATACCTCTGATCGCAAATGCGTTCCTTGTTTGCTGTATCACAAACAATCACAAGCGCATCTTGGTAAATTTCATCTTCAATCTTATCCATTTGATACAGAAACGTTAACGACGGGTCATTGTCGCCGACAACATAAATGCTTTTCTCCGGAAAAGAATTTTTCAATAATTCGGCAAGCCCGCATTGGGATCCGTATGCATCGGGATCTGGACGGACGTGGCGGTGAATAATGATAGTATGAAAAGCCTTGATTTGATTTAAAATCTCCTGTTTCATTTCGATCTCCTTTTTCACACATTTTTCTTGCCTTTTATATGGCAATTTTCAAAACTAATGTTAAAATGATAATGGATAGATTGTTGGAGGTTGAAGCAATGCCTGTTTTAGCAATACTCATCATCATTTCTTTATCCTTTTATGTTTTTTATAAAATCAAGTACGTTCGGGCAAAACGTCCGATGGAAAGAAAATTTATATCAGGGAAATCCAGCATTGCCCTTGGCTTATTCGTTTTCTTCTTTGGGCTAAATCAGCTTGTTTTAAACCGCTCTGCCATCGCTCTCATTGTAGGGGCTGTTTTCATTATAACAGGTCTCATTAGCGTTTGGGGCGGCTACCGTGCTTATAAATACTATTTGCCGCTGGCGTTGAAAGAACTCGACGCCAATATACAGGAGAAAAGAGTCTGAACATTCGGCTCTTTTTTTAGTTTCTGTCCATCAATTGCACCATCATCATCGCTTTCCCGACAAGTGTTCCTTCGTGATAAACTTCAACATCAATTTTTCCGAACTTGCGCCCTACATCCAAAATGTTCGGGTGTATTTCAATCACGCTTTCCATTTGAACCGGCTTCAAAAAATATAGGCTCATTTGTTCAACAACTAAATCGCCCTTTTTTTTCTTGCGCAAAGAGTAATTGGCCGCTTCCGTCACAAGTGTGGTAAAAGCACCGTAAGAAATCGTTCCGAACTGGTTCGTCATTTGCGGTGTTACTTCACACCGATAAATGTTCGATTCTTTTGCGTCATCAGAAAGATTAATAAACTGTCTTGTGATAATATCATCAAGCTTTTCCCCTGTATGGGGCTGACGTTCAATTGATTGAAGAGCCTTTAAGACATCCTGCCTTGAGATCATGCCAGATAGACGGCCGTTTCCGTCCACAACAGGCAATAGCTCGATCCCTTCCCAAACCATCATCTGCGCAGCGGAAGCAACCGATGTTTTTCCCGTAACTGTTATTGGGTTTTTCGTCATCACTTTTTCAACCGATGTTTTTGGATTTGCAGACATGATATCTTTGGCTGTAACGATTCCGACAACCTTCAAGTTTTGATCGATAACCGGAAACCGCCCATGTCCTGTTTTTTGATTGTATTCAAACCAGCGCTCCACCGGGTCGTTTGGGGCCAGCGTGACGGTCTTTTCCAGCGGTGTTAAAATATCCTCTACTAAAACAATTTCTTTTTTTATAAGCTGGTCATATATCGCTCTGTTAATCATTGTAGCCACTGTAAACGTATCGTAGCTGGTTGAAATAATCGGCAGTTCCAACTCATCGGCAAGCTTTTTGACATGTTCATCAGTATCAAAACCGCCCGTTATCAAAACAGCCGCACCTGCTTCTAACGCAGACTGCTGGGCTTTCGTTCTGTTGCCGACAATCAGCAAGTTTCCAGCACCTGTATAGCGCATCATCGCTTCCAATTTCATTGCGCCAATCACAAATTTATTTAATGTTTTGTGAAGGCCCGCTCGTCCGCCTAACACTTGACCGTCAACAATATTGACAACCTCCGCAAATGTCAGCCTTTCGATGTTTTCTTTTTTCTTTTTCTCAATACGGATTGTGCCGACTCTTTCAATTGTGCTGACAAACCCTTTGTTTTCCGCATCCTTAATGGCGCGGTATGCCGTTCCTTCGCTTACGTTCATTACTTTTGCAATTTGCCTTACGGAGATTTTCTCGCCTACCGGAAGGGACTCAATATGTTTTAAAATTTGTTCATGTTTCGTCGCCAAAATTTTCCCCCCTTGCTTTTAACGAAACAATCTAAGATCCTCTTTGATACAGAAAATGAACGGCAAAGCGCCGTCCAGTATCTTTACAATTCGATCGATTCCCCCGCTCTTAACAGCAGGCCGACACTAGAAGGCAGTTTAGAGACAAAGTCTTCAGGATTTTGCCGGATGACCGGGAATGTGTTGTAATGAATCGGTACGACCTTTTTGGCTTTAATCCATTCTGCTGCCAATAGCGCATCCTCCGGCCCCATTGTAAAATTATCGCCGATCGGCAAAAAGGCCAAATCAATTTTATTGCGTTCGCCAATCAATTTCATGTCAGAAAACAGCGCGGTGTCCCCAGCATGATAAATTGTCTTTCCTTCTGCTTTCAACAAAATTCCTGCAGGCATCCCCGTATAAACGATATTTTGGTTTTCTTCCGTATAGCTGGAACCGTGAAACGCTTGGGTCAGCTTCACTTTGCCAAAATCAAATTCATAAGCGCCGCCAATGCTCATTCCATGTGTTTTAACGCCTTTCCAACTTAAATAGGTAGCCAGCTCTGCAACAGCGATCACTAAGGCGTCATTCCGTTTTGCAATTTCCACTGTATCGCCGAAATGGTCGTTATGGCCATGCGTCAATAAAATGACATCCGCCTTCACTTCATCTGCTTTAAGGTCCGTTTCGCCATTTCCGTTAATAAACGGATCAATGAGAATCGTTTTTCCATTTGTTTCAATTTTTACAACAGAATGACCGTGAAAAGATACCTTCATGGAAAATTCCTCCTTATTTTAGATATTCTAACTTCTATTTTACAAAATGTTATGGATAATCGCACAGAAATCATGCTTGAAAACGGTGAATCACGTTGGCAGCCCCTGTTGCTTCAATGATGGCTCCTGTAATATAATCGGATTTTTCATCACATAGAAAAGAAATGATCCTTGCGATGTCCTCGCCAGTGCCAGATCTTCCAATTGGAGTGCTTTGATCAAAATGCTTCTTTGCTTCATTGATGGATGCTTCTTTCATTTCGGCCGTAATATTTCCGGGACAAACCATATTGGCCGTAATTCCATTTTCCGCTTCTTCAATTGCAATGGTTTTCGTTAAGGAGACAAGCCCTACTTTCGCAGCGCCAAAAGCTGAGCGATGGAGCCATCCTGATGCGTCGTTCGCTCCTTGAAAGCCGTATGTAATGATTCTACCATAACGCTGCTTTCTCATAATCGGTATAACGCATTTAAACAAGTGGAAGACTGCGCTTAAATTGCCTTCAATTATTTCATACCATTCCTCATCTGTATAGTCAGCTAATTTTTTTCGTTCAAAAATGTAAGGGCCAGCATTATTAATTAAGCAATCGATCCGGCCAAATCGGCTGTAGCTTTGCTCCACCAATTTCACTAAATCTTCCTTTTTTGTGACATCCCCTTGTATGAACAACAACCGGTCAAGCATATGTTCATATTGTTTCTTTAATTGCTCCATCCCTGTCTGATCCGTCCGATAACTGACAGTAACGCTGTAGCCGTTTTCCAAAAATGTTTCGGTCACCTTTCTCCCGAGACCTTTTGAGCCTGCCGTAACAATTGCATGACGCACCAGCTGATTCCTCCCCTTTTCATTCTATTTTTATTTTACAATAATTTGCTGAATTTCAAAAATAGAAGCATCGGGAAAAGGGGAGTTGAAAAAAAGCGAATACGAATACGTACCCGCTTTTTCAACAGTGGTGATTCATTTTTTCTTTTGTAATTCTTTCTCGGCTGAGCCGTTTAAAACATTCCGTATCCGTCTGCCGGCAAGTTTGCATCCTTACAGCACCAAAATGGCTGGTACTCATTTTGGCAAGGTTCCATCTCCTTATCAATGAAAAGGAGAAATGGCTAAATAACGCTTTTCGCTTTATCGATTTGCGCCCTTACTTCTTGGAAGCCGGTTCCCCCTAAGCTGTTGCGTTTATTGACAACTTCGTACGGGTTCAGTACTTCGTACACATCATTGTCGAAAAGATTTGACGCTTCCTTATATTCTTCTATCGGTAAATCCATTAAATAGATGCCTTTCTCAATACATTTATAAACAAGTTTTCCGACAACTTCATGCGCTTCGCGGAAAGGAAGCCCCTTTTTCGCCAAATAGTCGGCGAGCTCAGTAGCATTTGAAAAATCTTGCTTAACTGATTTTTCCATCCGTTCTTTGTTTACTTTTAACGTTTCAATCATTCCCGTCATGATTTGCAAACAGCCTTCCACTGTTTTTACCGTATCAAACATGCCTTCTTTGTCTTCCTGCAAATCTTTGTTGTAAGCGAGCGGAAGGCCTTTTAAAACTGTAAGCAGCCCGACCAGATTGCCGATGACGCGGCCGCTTTTCCCGCGAATGAGTTCAGCCATATCCGGATTTTTCTTTTGAGGCATGATGCTGCTGCCGGTTGAATACGCATCATCCATTTCAACAAATTGAAATTCTTGCGAACACCATAAAATTAATTCCTCACAAAATCTCGACAAATGAACCATTAATAATGAACTGTTGCTTAAAAATTCCACAATAAAATCCCTGTCGCTGACTGCATCCAAACTGTTTAAATAAACGTCATCAAATCCCAAAAGCTCGGCTGTGTATTGGCGGTCGATCGGAAAGGTCGTTCCAGCCAAGGCGGCAGCGCCAAGAGGGCTGACATTAATCCTTTTGAATGATTCCTGAAATCTCGATTTATCCCGTTCAAGCATCCAAAAATAAGCCATTAAATGATGAGCGAAAGAAACCGGCTGCGCCCGCTGCAAATGAGTGTATCCCGGCAAAATCGTCTCAATATGCTGTTCAGCTTTGCCGACAAGCGCCTTTTGCAATCCTTTGATCAATTCCACTATCGTTTCAACATGTTTTTTTAAGTATAGATGCATATCGGTCGCCACTTGGTCGTTGCGGCTTCTTGACGTATGCAGCTTTCCGCCGACCGGTCCGATTTCATCTATTAACATTTTTTCAATGTTTAAATGTATGTCTTCATATTGAACGGAGTATTCAAGCTCTCCTTTTTTTGCTTTCTCCAAAAGGCGGTGCAGCCCTTTTTCAATCGCCTCTCCTTCCTCTTTTGTTAAAATGCCACACTTGGCAAGCATTTTTACATGGGCGAGGCTCCCTTGAATGTCTTCTTCGACAAGCTGTTTGTCAAAAGCGATCGACGCATTGAACTCGTCGACCCATTTTTCGGGCGTCTTTTGGAAACGACCGCCCCAAAGTTTTTTCATATTGTCACCTTCTTGTTTTTCACGATGCTGTTCACTGTTGTCGGCAGGCCGAACAGTTTAATGAAGCCGATTGCAGCTTCATGATCAAATGAATCTTCCTGCGTATATGTGGCCAGCTTTTCATCATAAAGCGAGTAAGGAGATTTTCTTCCTTCAACGATTGCGTGGCCTTTATATAATTTTACGCGCACCGTTCCCGTTACATATTTTTGGGTTTCTTTCAAAAATGCTTCCAGTGCTTTTTTCAGCGGCGAGAACCATAATCCGTTATAAATGAGCTCGGCAAGCTTTTGTTCAATCAACGGTTTAAAATGCGCCACTTCTTTCACTTGTGTTAAATCTTCCAGTTCCTTATGCGCTTTAATTAAAGTCATAGCTGCCGGACATTCGTACACTTCACGCGATTTGATACCGACAAGTCTGTTTTCCACATGATCGATTCTTCCGACGCCGTGTTTTCCGGCAAGTGCGTTCAGTTTCAAAATAAGTTCATCCAACTGCATTCTTTCCCCGTTCACCGCCACCGGCACGCCTTGTTCAAAATCAATTTCCACAATGTCCGGTTCGTCCGGTGCGTTTTCAATAGAAGAAGTCAGTTCATAGGCATCTTCGGGAGGAGCAGCCCAAGGATCTTCTAAGATGCCGCATTCATTGCTTCTTCCCCACAAGTTTTGGTCGATGGAATACGGGCTGTCAAGATCAATCGGAATTGGAATATCATGCTTTTTCGCATATTCAATTTCTTCTTCTCTCGACCATTTCCATTCACGAACAGGCGCCAAAACTTCCAATTCAGGGTTTAACGCTTTGATGGAAACTTCAAAGCGCACTTGGTCGTTTCCTTTTCCAGTACAACCGTGGGCAACCGCAACAGCTCCCGTTTTTTCCGCGATTTCCACTAATTTTTTGGCAATGAGCGGTCGTGAAAGCGCGGAAACAAGAGGATATTTCCCTTCGTAAAGAGTATGTGCTTGAAGGGCGATCAGCGCATATTCTTCGGCAAACTCTTTCTTCACATCTAAAATATAGGATTGAACAGCGCCAACTTTTAATGCTTTTTCTTTAATAAAATCTAAATCTTTTCCTTCTCCAACGTCCATACAGCAGGCAACGACATCGTATCCTTTTTCTTGCAACCATTTGATGGCGACAGATGTATCTAAACCTCCAGAATAGGCTAACACTACTTTTGGTTTTGACATGTTCATTCTCCTTTCCGATATATAAAAGAATGAATAAAAATACTTTTTTATTCATAAAAATACAATCATTACTTAAAAATGTAACAGTTTTATCAGCATTTTTCAATAGTTTTTTTTATAAAAAAATTGTACATTCCGTTATAATAAAATAAGCAACAATCGGAGGGAAAGAAGATGGAGGAAACATTATTTAAATTTGACAAAAGACTGGGAATTCCCATTCCCAATCTTCAATATCATTGGGAAGATTACGAAACCAACATGCAGCAGCATATTTTAATGAAATGGGAATCCATTCGCGGAATGATTCCGGATCGAATCAAATACTTAGAAACGATGATCAACGAAAAACAAGAAAAGTTAAACAACGAGGAAGATTTTGAAGAGTGCTGCCGCTTGAATGAACAAATAGGGGAAATCGCATCCGTCATCAATGACTTGTGGATTTTGTATCGAATAGATCAACAAGTGACAACAGCTTGAGCACCATCAGGAATGCTTGTTTTTCTCTGTCAAGAGACGAAATTGATAAAATTTGTGGGCAAATTGTATGCAAGATTTTGTCGTGTGGTAATTGACGGCTCCGCCAAACAAAATGCCGGCGGCGGGTAGGCCTTTTTTTAATGTTTTTATGACGAAAAGCTTGATGATTTGTTGAAGGAAGCGTTCACCCGTTTGCAAGTGGGCAAACGGCTCTGCTTCATTGTAAAAATAGCGCTCTTGTTCATGGATCGCCTCTTTTTTCAGTTTTTTCCAAGCATGATATTTTGCATGCGCCGGCAACATTGAACAATGAAAAACGTTTAACGACAACATCATTTCGTATGGACTGTTGACTTCATAGCCATAGGCAAGCGAAATCGTTTGAACAGCGCGCATTTGCATAAATAGAACGGCAGGAAGATCAACACTGAGCAAAAGTGTCTGTCCGGTTCCGCTTATTCCCCCTTGGATGAAAGAAGAAAACCGTTGTGCCGCTATGACTTGTTCCGCTAGAGAATATAGCTCGTTTACAGGAATTTTTTTTAAATCAGCGATGGTTTGTATTTGATCGCCACGAAGACAGGCCAATGCAAGAATTCTTTTTTTCGCTTGTTCGTAAAGGCTTGAGCTTTGAGCGATAGAATTCATATGAAACAGCATTTGATCGAACTTTTCCTCGATCTTTTTTTGTACTCTTCTTGGCAAGACATTGAGCATTCGTCCGCACCAATTTTTTGGAAGATTTTCCGCTGCCAGCGCTTCTTTTTCCTTTTGCTTTTCCCATCTATAGATTTGCTCCAACAGTTCTTCTTCCGTTTTGGTCAGCAAGAAGCATCTCCCCCTTTCCCCAGCCTGTTTACGCCATCATTATATACTCGGTCTTTTTATTTATGACAATGTAAGGAAATTTTCATTATGTAAAAAACGATAAAATCCATTTTTTTATATCAATTATTCGGTTATGCTGCGGCATCGTTTTCGTTCCGGAAACAATAAAGGCGACAAGTGAATCGTCTTTATGCAAGCCGCCGTGGCTTGCACCGCCGACATGCACAGGCGATGATCCATAACGGAATTCATAACCGGGATAAGCGCTCACGGCAAGATACTTTCCGCGGTGAGAGGAAACGGCTGCATACAACCTTGCCAATGCATCAGGATATTCTCCATAGGTGATCCATTCGTTTTCTATTTTTAAATCCAACAAGTGATAATCGCCTTCAATCGCCCAATTATTTCCGTATATATCTTTCCTTCTATTTTCTTTCCAGAATGTGATTTTCCCCTCTTTTCTTCCTGATACAACTTGAACTTGATCTTTTTCAAGCCAGGCAATGACATCGATCCTTTTATCTTTTTTTAACTTGTTTGCTATTTCTTCCAGCTGTCGATCCGGCTTCAAAGAATAGATGTAAGCCATTCTCTGGTTGACTGCTGCCACAAGGTCATCGTTTTCTCGGACACCTTTGGAGAGTTTGGTAATGCGGTACGGTTTCAGCAACTGTTCTAAAGCAATGACCGCTGTTTTTTTATCATTGTGAATAAACGCTTGACCATTATCGCCAAGAATGACCCAAATATTGTTTGCAATTGCTTTCTCCCAAGAAGAGAAGCAGTTCAGCACGTTTTGCAATTCACGATCCATTTTTTCAATTCCTGTTGTATCTTCGACCCCTTTTTTATGAATGATTTGATCCATATCCGGAAAATAAACGATCGTCAGCGGAGGCAGCAATTGATGGTTGATCAGATGCATAAGTTCTTGGACAGAAAAACGGTTGTTAAACCCAAACTTCTGCCAAAATCGGCCATATCGTTTTGAAGGTTTCTGTTTCTGAAAAGATCCATATGTTAATAAATCCGGGCCTTTTACAAGCATATTTCTGGGGAAGGAGGAAAAAAACGATAGAAGCCTTGGAATGTTTAAGTTCTGTTCTTCTGTTCCCCGGTAAACAAGTCCGTTAATGGATGCGGAATGTTTACCGATGATTTTCAGTTCTTCATAAATAGTCGTCACCTGTTTGCTTAAATGCTCAAAATTCAAATGGTAGAACCAATCATTTAACGATCGGAAAAATCCAAGTTGAAAAAGCTCCCGTCCGTTTGTCCCATAGTTGATCAAACGATTTTCTTTTTCGTTAAACCAAACCAGTCCGGGAAGATGATGAACATCGGGATAATGGCCGCTTAACAGACTGCTTTCCACATTAACAGACATAGTGGGAAAAGGGCTGACCAATTCGGACACAGTGCCATGTTCGACAAAAAATTGAAAAGCAGGACATTTTTGTTCTTTCAAAGCTTTTTTGAGAGGTTTCAGCATAAGCGAATCGACAAGCATGATGATAATCTTTTTTTGATCCATTTACCTCCAGCCTCCACGGTTCTTTTATCAATAGCATTTGTTGTAGATGTGAAAATCATTCTTTTTTAGGCAAATAGCAAAAAACCCCGGTTCACTGAACCGGAGTTTATAATGGCAACTCGGCTATTCTCATTACATCTCTGGCTATCATCACTTCCTCATTTGTTGGAATCACTAATACTTTCACTGGTGAATGAGGGTAATTGATAAATGCCTCTTTTCCGCGGACTTGATTTAATATCGGATCCCAGTAAACACCCATAAATTCCAAACCGCGAAGCACAAGCTCTCTCACAATTACACTGTTTTCGCCAATACCGGCAGTAAAAATAATCGCATCCACTCCGCACATCCGTGCCGCATAAGATCCGATATATTTATGAATGCGATCCGCAAATACCGCCAGCGCCAACTTTGCGCGATGATTTCCTTGTTCAGATTCAGCTTCAATATCGCGCAAATCACTCGAAAAACCAGATAATCCTAAAAGTCCGCTCTTTTTATTTAACACATTGATGACTTCTTCCGCACTTTGCCCTGTTTTTTTCATAATATATGGGATAAGGGCTGGATCAATGCTCCCGGAGCGCGTCCCCATTGCCACTCCTTCCAAAGGTGTAAAACCCATCGAAGTATCAATGGATTTTCCCCCTTCAACTGCTGCAATGCTTGCCCCATTTCCAAGGTGGCATGAAATCAGCCGCAGCTGCTCCAGAGGTCTGCCAAGCAATTGAGCTGCCCTTTCTGTTACATACTTATGAGAAGTTCCATGAAAGCCGTATTTACGAATGCCATATTTTTCGTAATACTCATATGGAAGGCTGTATAAATAAGATTGTTCCGGCATTGTTTGATGAAATGCGGTATCAAACACAGCTACAGCTGGAACATTCGGCAGAACTTCCTGAAAAGCGCGAATGCCGATCACATTCACCGGATTATGCAATGGTGCTAAATCAGATAATTCTTCTATTTTTTTTAAGGTTTCATCTGTTATCAGCGCCGAATCGTTAAAAACTTCCCCACCGTGGACGACCCTATGCCCAATGCCGTTTATTTCTTCAAGGGAATCAATTATTTTATATTCAGTAAGCTTTTTTAGCAAAAGCTGCACAGCAGTGAAAACGTCAGGAATTTGACAAACTACCTTTCTTTTTTCTCCGTTGACAATTATATTAAAGATCGATCGATCCATTCCAATCCGCTCAACTAAACCTTTCGTTAACACTTTTTCTTGCGGCATTTCAAATAATTGAAATTTCAATGAAGAACTTCCTGCATTAACTGCTAAAATTTTGGACATATTTTTTGTTCTCTCCTTCTGTCGGCATATTTCAGCGCACGATAGGTTGCTCCCCACTATTTAATCATCGGCAAAAAAACATTTCAAGTTCGAAAACGTTGACATATAAAAAGTTTATTTATTCAGATTATAGCAGGAATTTCAAAAAAAATAGGTGACCTTCGTCACCTATCACCTATTATCTCCTGCCCGTTTCAGTTTTATTTACGGCGTACCAATTGTCGATTTTGGCAATGACTGATAAAAGAGCTTTCTTATTCGAAAATCTAGGCAAATCTGCCAGCAAAACTTGTTTGGGAGGAACAATCCCTTCCCCCTTTTTTTGTAATATAAAGATGCTTTTTCGATGCTCTTCCGCCTTAAACATTGATGAAGGAAGCCTGAGCAAACCTTGAATCACCGCATGCTTCTTTAAAAAATGGTGCAGTTTCTTTGCTTCAGGAGTCTCGAAAAGATGATCTGGAATCAGAAAAAATAAATAACCGCCTTGTTTTGTATAACGAATGCTCTGTTCTATAAAAAGGTGGTGAGCATATGAATGTCCTTCCTCTGCTTTTAATTCAAAATTGCCTGCCCATTCATCATCAGGATAATAACCTACCGGCAAGTCGCAGACTACCGCATCAACAGGATCGACAAACAGATTTTTTAAACTGTCTTGATTGTAAAACTCAACGGAATGCTCCTGCAAATTGGCATTGACATAAGCAATTTTTATAAGCAAATCATCAATGTCGATGCCGATGCTTTGAATTTGCTTTTCTAAAAGCTGATTCAATACACAGGACAGCAAATTTCCCGTTCCGACAGCAGGATCTAAAATCGTTAATTTGCTTCGTTCCTGAAAAAACCGTTGAAAAAGGTATCCGATAAATATTCCGACACTGTCGGGGGTCATTTGGTGCATCGGCAAGCTGCTTTCTTTCAGCCCTTTCAATGCCGCAAGCTGAAAAGCTTTGCGAATCTCTTCATTTTGACAGCGGCTTAAACGGACTGATTGGTATAAATTGTTTAGCTTCTTTTTAGAAAGTTCGCTGATAGATTCCTGGACGACTTCGCCGTTAAAAAGATTTTCACCCGTTTCGGCCACAGCTTCAATGTATGGACAATCCAATTCATTTTGAATAATTTGAGCACTCTCATTAATGACCGAAAACAACGATTCTACATTCGATACTGCACGCATAAAGGCCCTCCTTTAAGCCACGCCACATCCTTTCATTTTATCCTTTCAGTTGCTCTTATGCAAGAAAAAAGGACCTTGCATCAGGTCCTCAGTTAGCTTTTTTGGCTGCCTCAATTGCTGCTTCGTAATTTGGATGATTGGTTGCTTCACCCACATATTCCACGTAAGTGACTTTGTCGCTGGAATCTACGACAAAGACAGCGCGTGTCAACAATCGCAATTCCTTAATTAAAACACCGTAAGCTTGTCCGAAAGAAGCGTCCCGATGATCGGAAAGCAATTGGACATTTTCAATCCCGTTTGCACCGCACCAACGTTTTTGCGCAAAAGGAAGATCCATGCTGATCGTTAAAATTTTTACATTTTCTAATTTCGCTGCTTCTTCGTTAAATCGGCGCGTTTGCGCATCACAAACACCTGTATCAATCGATGGTACAACGGATATGATCCGGACATGTCCTTTTGAATCTGATAGGGTAACCTCTGACAAATCATTTGCAATCACTTTGAAATCAGGAGCTTGATCTCCTACTTTTACTTCCTCGCCAACAAGTGTAACAGGGTTTCCTTTAAACGTTACGTTTGCCATCCAATCCCTCCTAAAACTATGTATAATTTAACTATAACTTGTTTTCAAACAGTTTTCAAAGAATACGTTTTTAAAAATTCAAAAAGCTGCCCGAAAAGCAGCTTTTCCCGCAATTTCTCCGCTTCAAAAGCGGAAAGCTCATATTTCAAAATCCTCTTTAGGCGGTTGCCCATTTTTCGATTTTTTATTTTGAAACAACTCCTGAATTTTTTCAACGGTTTGGGGCGCCAAGTCCAGAATTTTTTCATAAAGATGAGTATTTTCATCTACATGAAGCATTTTAATTCCGCTGCCGTTTACAATTAAAAAGGCAATAGGAGTGATTGACACCCCTCCACCGCTGCCGCCGCCAAAAGGAAGCTTCCCTTTTTCACTTGTCGTACTTTTTCCATATGGACTATCTGAATGCTTTTCTTTTGCAGGTGCGTTAAACTCGCTTCCCCCTGCCGCAAACCCAAACCCGACTTTTGAAACAGTTAAAATGACGCTTCCATCAGGTGTTTCAACTGGATCGCCAATAATGGTGTTGACGTCGATCATCTCTTGCAAATTTTCCATGGCTGTTTTCATTAAACCTTGTATTGGATGTTCATTCATATTTTAACCTCCCTCTATAAATGTTGATATATCAACGGTTGTAGCCGTTTCAGGGGTGTCAAAAAAATATTTTTCGACAAAGTTTCTAACATTATTTCTTAAATATGTGTATATCTTACATTGACG
>NZ_JBVVUU010000003.1:105924-188675 GCF_056032925.1 Aeribacillus sp. JST-2 | reverse complement strand
AACCCCGGTACGCTCAACCCTTTGTGGGAGGGGCGCGCCCCTCCCACAAAGGCAACCACCCAAGATATGCGATTGTCAAGGAGCGTATCGGACTGGAAATTCGATAAAAAAACTTTCTGAAACTTAGTATACGAGGAGGAAAACGGATGCCCGCTGTCAAAGATAATATTTCTGAAGTGATAAACGGAAAGCGCGTCATCACAAAAAAACCTGAACTTCTGGCTCCCGCAGGAAATTTGGAAAAATTAAAAATTGCCGTCATGTATGGGGCAGATGCGGTATTTATCGGCGGACAAGAGTACGGTTTGCGCTCAAATGCCGACAATTTCTCAATTGAAGAGATCAGAGAGGGAGTCCGGTTTGCCAATGAGTACGGAGCAAAAATTTATGTGACGACAAATATTTATGCCCATAATGAAAACATTCCCGGGCTCGAAGAATATATGGCAGCACTGGAAAATGCTGGAGTGTCTGGTGTAATTGTTGCTGATCCGCTTATTATCGAAACTTGTAAAAAAGTGGCTCCGAAATTGGAAGTTCATTTAAGCACGCAGCAATCACTTACAAATTGGAAAGCCGTTCAATTTTGGAAGGAAGAAGGTTTGCAACGGGTTGTTCTTGCACGGGAAACAAGCGCAGAAGAAATAAGAGAAATTAAAGAAAAAGTCGATATTGAAATTGAAACATTTATTCATGGAGCCATGTGCATCGCCTATTCCGGCCGCTGCACGTTAAGCAACCATATGACAGCAAGAGACTCGAACAGAGGCGGCTGCTGCCAGTCATGCCGCTGGGATTATGATTTATATGAATATGTGAAAGGAAAAGAAGTCCCATTGTTTACAGAAAAAGATGCGCCGTTTGCCATGAGTGCAAAAGATTTAAAACTGGTCGAATCGATTCCGAAAATGATTGAACTCGGCATCGACAGCTTGAAAATAGAAGGCCGAATGAAATCCATTCATTACGTGGCAACGGTTGTAAGTGTTTATCGAAAAGTGATTGATGCGTATTGTGCTGATCCTGATCATTTTGTCATGAAACAGGAATGGCTTGATGAACTGGATAAATGCGCTAACAGAGAGACAGCTCCTGCTTTCTTTGAAGGTGTGCCGGGATATCATGAACAGCTTTTTGGAACACATAGCAAAAAAACGGCGTACGATTTTGTCGGACTTGTGCTTGACTGGAATCCTGAAACGAAAATGGTCACGCTGCAGCAAAGAAACCATTTCAAACCGGGGGATGAAGTGGAATTTTTCGGACCGCAAATCGACAATTTCCAAATGGTCATTGAAAAAATTTGGGATGAAGAAGGAAATGAACTGGATGCTGCAAGACATCCGCTGCAAATTGTCCGTTTCAAATGCGAAGTCCCGCTTCATCCGTATAATATGATGAGAAAGGAGACAAGATAGGGAAAGAATTCATGGCAAAAAAATAAACCCTTTCTTGAACAATTGTGTATTTTGTATTAACATAGCATAGATAAAGATTCCCTTTTATATGAAATGTCATAAAAGATTCTTTTCTGTTGCGGATTGCGGCAGAAAAGTTCTTTTCATTTTTAAGGAATCTTTGAGGGGGATACAAAGTAAGAGAAGGAGTGACGTATATTGGCTGAGGAAAAAGTATACCCAATGACAAAAGCCGGAAAAGAAAAGCTTGAGCAAGAATTGGAGTATTTAAAAACGGTCAGAAGAAAAGAAGTGGTGGAGCGTATTAAAGTTGCCAGATCCTTCGGAGACTTATCTGAAAACTCCGAGTACGATTCGGCAAAAGAGGAACAGGCTTTTGTCGAAGGCCGTATCACAACCCTTGAAAATATGATTCGCAATGCAAAAATTATTGAAGAAGACTCAGAGAATAAGACGACTGTTTCTCTTGGTAAAGCGGTTACATTTATTGAATTGCCTGATGGAGAAGAAGAAACCTATACAATCGTCGGAAGCGCTGAAGCCGATCCGTTTGAAGGGAAAATTTCCAATGATTCACCGATGGCAAAAAGCTTATTAGGCCGCCAAGTCGGTGAAGAGGTTGTTGTGCAAACACCAGGCGGCGAAATGAAAGTAAAAATTGTGCGCGTCGATTGATAACGACCGCCTTAAACTGTTTAAGAAACGAGCACCTCGTCGAAAATGAAGACGAGGTGTTTTTTATGAGCAAAAGAATGAAATGCTTCGGCATTTTTTTGATGATCATCATCGCTTTTTTGATTTTCAGGCTTGCGCACATTCAGCTTATCAATACGGAGTCCTTCTCTTCGCATCATATCAATTTGATGAAAGAAAGTGTTAAGCAGCGAACACAGGAAGTTTTCATTGACGACGGCAGAGGCCGTTTTGTCGATCGGAACCAAAACCCTCTTGGTTCAGAGGATGAACCGTCCCTCGTGTTGTTTCCTTTTTTGAAAAATTACCAATGGCCGATCGAAAAACTGAAAAAAATTGTCCCGATTCATGAAAAAGACATTCAATCTTTGCTTGAAAAAACAGATCATGAACCAGTGATCTTAAATAAAGAAACAGGGCTTGATCTTACTAAAGACGATATTAAAGCCATCAATGAACTGAACATTCCGGGTGTTTTCGGCGTTTTTAAAAAAACCGAGCAAAAGGACAAAATCGCCTCACATTTGCTTGGAATAACTAGTGAAAACGAAAAAGTATGGAAAAAAAAATACCCTGATAAGGAAAGCGTGTCTTTAAAACCGAAAGTAGGAGTGTTAGGTTTAGAGGAAGCATTTGATGAGTTTTTGCAGCCGGAGGAAGAGGTCAAGCTTTTATACCACGTCGATGGAATCGGACGGCCGCTTTTCGGTGTTAACGTAAAATATATTGCGGATTCTAATCCGTTTTATCCGATCACTGTACAGACGACAATTGATAAACATTTACAGATGAAAGGAGAAGAAATTTTAGCCAAGCATCATGTAAAAGAAGGAGGCCTTGTCCTTCTTGATATCGAAAACAGCGAAGTTTTGGCAATGGTTTCGAAACCGGATCTGAACCGCAATGACGCTGATTCATATGACAACAGAATGCTTAAAGCTATTTTTCCCGGTTCTGTCTTTAAAACGGTCATTGCAGCCGCAGCCATAGACACTCACTTGGTCGATTTGGAACAACGTTTTAATTGTGACCGTGATGTTTACGGCAAATTCGAGAAGGATGAAGAGAAAAGAGCCGGAATGCTCAGTTTTACAGACAGTTTTGCGAGAAGCTGCAATTATACATTTGCAGCGATCGGACAAGAATTAATCTCGAAAAAAAGCAATATAATGGAAGAGTACGCTGATAAGTTAGGCCTGCTTAAAATGACTGGCTGGAAAGGGAGTGTATTTCATTACGATCCATTTAAACAGCTTCCAAGAGAACAGAAAGGGGTTATTTGGGGGGATGAAAGAGATAAAAAAGTTGCGAAAGCTGTTGCTCAGACGGCCATCGGGCAAAAAAACGTCAAGGTGACACCCCTTGCTGTGGCGAATATGATGGCAACGATTGCCCGGGGAGGGGAAAAAAAAGAAGTAAAAGTGGTCAATAAAATATTGTATAAAAATGGAACTACTATGTTTGCGTTTAAAGATCATTCGTTAAGGGGAAGTACAATTGCTTCTGAAACAGCTTCGAAATTGACAAAGCTTTTAAGAGAAGTTGTTGAAAATCCGGAAGGAACGGGGCAGAGGTTTCAAGACTTGCCAGTCCATGTTGCCGGAAAATCAGGGACGGCAGAGACGGGAAAGGAGAATGCAAAAGGAGAGCCATTGTATCATAAATGGTTCGCTGGTTTTTTCCCCGCTGAACAGCCTAAATATGCACTAGTTGTCGTTGATATGTATAATCGAAGCGGGTCGGCGGCGACAAACGATGTGTTTTACGAAATGGTGGAAGCTATTTATGATGCAAAAGAGAAAAGAAGTATGCTACAATAAAAAGTCAAAAGAAAGCAAGAATAAAGGAGTGAACGGGGAAATGGCGGGTTCACGTTATGAAATTCGCGATAAAAAAAGAAAAGCAAATATGATTTTAAATATTTTAATTGGGATTGTCGCCTTGTTAATCCTCGTTATTGCTTCTCAGCTGTTTATCGGCGGAAATGCCGACAAAGTCAATTCGAGCGAGCCGGACAACCGGCAGGCCAGTTCTGAAGAAAAGAAGGATGAAACAACTTCAGCTGATGATAAAGAAACAAAACAATTAGATGAAAAAGCTGTGCAGGAAGATGCGAATCAAACAGAAATAGAAACAAATTCGGAAGAACCATCAGAAGAAGCAAACGGGGAAAATCCTCTTGAAGGAGCAACTGTGACAGAAGGAGAACCGGGCAGCGGTGTGGAACAAATTATCGAAAATCCGAATTGGAAGCCTGTTGGCACAGTGCAGACAGGCGATCATGTGACCACTTACAAAAAGGCGTCTACGGATTGGAAGGAAATGGAAAAAGCTTTGAGTTATGCAACAGGTGTTCCGCTGGAAAATATGGTCACACTATGGATTGGCAATAACGGAAGCCCTAATGATGCAAAGGGCACTATAAAAAACAAAACAGACGGAAAAACATATAGGGTATCCATTACTTGGATAGATGGAGAAGGATGGAAGCCGACAAAAGTGGAAGTGTTGAAATAAGCTGGAGGGAGGCTGTTTCTCCAGCTTTTTATTTGCATATAAACTGCCTGGATCCTATGGAAGGATGTTTGATAAAGGTGATAAAATAATGTTTGCCGATTTTTTATGGTTCGATGGCAGAAACAATGAAGGCTTTTTCTAACATTTTAAATTAAATGGAAAAAAATAAGAAAGGAATGCTTGCCATGAAATTTGCTGTCATAGGGGCAATGGATGAAGAAGTGCGCATTATTCAAGAAAACATGGAAAATCGCCAAACAGAAGAAATTGCTGGATGCACCTTTATGTTTGGCACAATGCATGATGCTGATGTCATCTTGCTGAAATCAGGCATAGGAAAAGTGAATGCGGCTGTAAGCACTGCGCTTCTCTTGGATCGCTATCAGCCGGATTATGTGATCAACACTGGTTCTGCAGGCGGGTTTCATGAATCATTAAATGTAGGGGATGTCGTTATTTCCACTGAAGTCCGCCATCATGATGTAGATGTTACGGCTTTTGGTTATGAATTCGGACAAGTTCCGGGCTTACCACCTGCGTTTAAAGCAGATGAAAAACTGGTGGAACTTGCAGAGAAAAAAGCGAAAGAACTTTCCGGAGTCCAAGTTGTCAAAGGGGCCATCGCAACGGGCGATTCTTTTATGAACGATCCGGATAAAGTAGATTTTGTCCGCTCCAAATTTGCTCACTTGTATGCGGTTGAAATGGAAGCTGCCGCAGTTGCTCAAGTATGCTATAAATTTAATACGCCATTTGTTGTGATCCGTGCCTTATCAGATATTGCCGGAAAGGAGTCCCACATTTCCTTTGAGCAATTTTTGGATCAGGCAGCCATTCATTCATCGAAAATGGTCATGAAAATGATCGGAGAGTTAACGAAGCAAAAAATTTAGCGGCATTCACAATGGCAATAATTGCTTGAACGAAAACCTGATTTTATATGGTATCTTTTTAATAAAGAATTTTTATAGATCAGGTGATAGAATTGGATCATAAAAAATTAAAAGAATTGGCTGATGATTTTAAGCACTATGCCCTTGTTTTGCTGGCTGTGGCCACTTTTTTATATATTGGGCTGTGGATTCCAAACAAAGCGCCGCAGGATGTTTTTGAAAAAACGCTTTTAGCCGTTGCCTCCTTTTTTTTGCTGACTGCTTCGGCTGTATGTTCAATCCTTTCGTCCAAATACCAAAAAAAGCTTGATGATATTGATACCTAACAAATGGAACAACAAAAAGAAAGAGGGAAAAGCTCTTTCTTTTGTTGTTTAGCGGCCGTCTGACAACCTCTGTTTTTTTTCATTTCGGTAAAACTCATGAAACATTTTCATGAGAGCCCTCTTTTCAATTCTTGAAACATAGCTTCTGGAAATTCCAAGCTCTTTCGCTATTTCACGCTGGGTTTTTTCCTGCTGCATATTTAACCCGAAACGACCGACGATTACTTCTCTTTCTCTTTCGTCTAAAATGGAAAGATATTTTTTAATTTTTTCCAATTCCATATTTAATTGGATCATATCGATAATGTCTTCATTTTCCGATTTTAATACGTCGATTAAGCTGATTTCATTGCCTTCTTTATCTTGGCCAATCGGATCATGAAGCGAAACATCCTTTTTCGTTTTTTTTAAGGAACGTAGATGCATCAAAATTTCATTTTCAATACATCTTGCGGCGTATGTTGCAAGTTTCGTTCCTTTGTCTTCAGAGTAGCTTTCAATTGCTTTGATCAACCCGATTGTTCCGATGGAAATAAGATCTTCGGAATCTTCACCAGTATTTTCAAATTTTTTAACAATGTGGGCGACAAGGCGCAAATTATGCTCAATGAGGATGTTTCTTGCTTTTTCATCTCCTTTTGCCATCCGACTAAGATATTTTTTTTCTTCACCAGGGGAAAGAGGTTGTGGAAATGCGTTGTTTTTTACATAAGAAACAAGAAAAACTAATTCTTTCATCAAATAGCTTAAAGCGGTTAAAAGCCCCGACATGTTTTCACCCCCGCACGACCATATTAGTAAATTGTATGAATGGGACACCTTGTCCTTGTTTGTACCTAGGAAAAATGCGGGGCGGAAAAAGAAAATGCAAAGAGGCTAAAAGATCCTTGGCAACGTGGTGAATCATAAAAACAAAGAATAAAACGTCAGCGGAATAGCTGTGAAAAACAGATGAGGAGGATTGCGGAAAGATTAGGTTGGTGTTGAAAAAATCAATTTTTGGGCTAAGACGCATTTATTGGGGTATAGATGAAAAATGATTCCGATTGAAAGGTTTAATAAAGAAAAAATGGAAGTCCGCCGCTAGGACGAGGGTGTTAATTCACGGGATAAAGAGCGGCGTTTCATTTCCAATTCTATCAGTTCAATAAAGTCTTTGCTTAAATTCATTTCTGTCGCTTTAATATAAGATTCGATTAAAAATTCATCCGATAAACTTCTAATAGATGACAACATTGGAATTTATGGACACCTCCCTTATTTCTTAACCTAAATCTATCATGTTTTTTGATAGAGAACAACCGTTCTGTTATCCACAGCTTTTGGTGGATAACCTGTGGGTATGGTGTTTATATCTTTTTTTAATGCTGATTTTATTTGTGTGAATATTGTGTATAAAATTATTCACAGCTGTTGATTGTTTTCTGAAAATGTCGAAATTTTTTTGCAAGCAAAGTTTGTTTTGAAAGTCTACTAGAAATTCGGTATGATATGGTTTAGCATTCATCTACCCGGATTAAATAAGAGGTGTTGATTTTGCTTAAACATTTTTTGCCTGGAGATTTTGTCAAAAGCGTTTTTTATATCTCTCCTGAATCATTGAGAGAAAAAGGAATTAAAGGAATTATTACCGATTTAGATAATACGCTAGTGGAATGGGACAGGCCAAGCGCGACCCCAAAATTGAAAGAATGGTTTAAAATCATGAAAGAAAACGGGATTAAAGTGACCATTGTTTCGAATAATAACGAAAAACGAGTAAGATCTTTTTCTGAACCGCTTGGAATTCCTTTTATTTCAAAAGCGAAAAAACCTAGAAGCAAAGCATTTAAAAAAGCCCTTAAACAAATGGAACTGAAAAAAGAAGAAGTAGTAGTCATCGGAGATCAATTGCTAACAGATGTGCTAGGAGGAAACCGCTGCGGATTTCATACTATTTTAGTTATACCCGTCGCATCAACTGACGGTTTTTGGACAAGATTTAACCGGCAAATTGAGCGGAAAATCTTGTCCTTATTGAAACGAAAAGGTATGCTTCATTGGGAGGAGTGATTTTTTGACAGCGAGGGTTTGTGTCGGCTGCGGTGCGAAAATTCAAACCGAACATCCTAATGACATCGGCTATGCACCAAAAGCTGCGTTAGAAAAAGACATGCCGATTTGCCAAAGGTGTTTTCGCTTGAAGCACTACAACGAGATTCAGGATGTTTCTTTATCAAATGATGATTTTTTGAAAATTTTGCATGCAATCGGAGAAACAAAAGCGCTTATTGTGAAAATCGTCGATATCTTTGATTTTAATGGAAGCTGGATTCAAGGCATTCAACGATTTGTGGGACATAATCCTGTTTTATTGATCGGCAACAAAATCGATCTTCTTCCCAAGTCAGTGAAAAAAGAAAAAGTGATTCGGTGGATGAAAAAGGAAGCAAAAGATTACGGGTTAAAGCCTCTTGATGTGTTTTTAGTCAGTTCCCATAAAGGACTGGGAATGAAAGAGGCCGCTTCTGCCATCGACCGCTGCCGGAATGGCGGAAACGTTTATGTAGTTGGCTGCACGAATGTCGGCAAATCTACATTCATCAACAGGATCATTCAAGAAGTGACCGGTGATGGCGATGTGATTACAACTTCCCATTTCCCAGGCACAACTCTTGACCTGATTGAAGTGCCTCTGAGTGATGGAGCTATTTTATACGACACACCCGGAATCATCAACAAACATCAGATGGCTCACTTTGTAGATAAACGGGATTTAAAGGTTTTGTCGCCGAAAAAGGAAATTAAGCCGAGAGTGTTTCAATTAAATGAACGGCAAACTCTTTTTTTCGGAGGCTTGGCAAGAATCGATTATGTCAAAGGAGGCCGTTCATCGATTGTTTGCTACCTTCCGAACGAAATCAAGATTCACAGAACAAAGCTGGAGAATGCCGATGCTCTTTATGAAACTCATGCAGGAGAGCTTTTGCAGCCGCCGCGAAAGGAGACGATGAAAACCTTCCCTTCTTTAGTCCCACATGAGTTTACGGTAAATGACAAAAAAACTGATATCGTCTTTTCAGGGCTCGGCTGGGTGACGATACATGACGGCTCTAAACGAGTGGTCGCTTATGCGCCAGAAGGGGTTCATGTTGGTGTTCGCCATTCGCTAATATAAAAAATAAAGGGTGGAGAGGACAAATGGAACAAGTTTTCGGAGTCATTGGGGATCCGATCGGACATTCTTTATCGCCGATCATTCATAACGATGCGTTCATGAACTTGGGAATCAAGGCGCGCTACCACGCTTTCCATGTTAAAAAACAAGACCTTGAAATCGCAGTGAAGGGGATGAAAGCACTAGGAATAAAAGGTTTTAACGTGACCGTTCCGCATAAAGTAGCCATCATTCCTTTTCTCGATGAACTGGACGAATCGGCGCAGCTGCTTCATGCAGTCAATACCGTTGTGAATGATAATGGAAAGTTGATAGGATATAATACGGATGGTTACGGATTTTATCGTTCGCTGAAAGAGCATGTGGATGTCCATCCACAGAATGTAAAAGTATTGATAATTGGAGCAGGCGGAGCAGCTCGGGCGATTTATACAACGCTTGCAAAGGAAGGATTTTCCCATATCGATCTAGTGAACAGAACGGTGGAGCGGGCTCATGCACTAAAGGAAAACTGCCCTATTGAGGTGAAAGGTGAAGTTTTCACATATCAACAGTTTGCAAAATCAAAAGATCCATATGATGTCATGATCCAAACGACATCCATCGGGATGAAGCCGAATGTGAATGAAAAACCGATTGATTTAAAGGGGCACGTTCATGAAAAGACCGTCGTTGCCGATATCATTTATAATCCAATTCAGACAGCTTTATTACAAGAAGCCGAAAGCCTTGGACTGGCAACTGTAGATGGTGTCGGGATGCTGGTGCACCAAGGGGCATATGCTTTCCAGCTTTGGACGGGGAAAGAGCCGGATGCAGAAAGAATGAAACAGCTTTTATACGAGAAATTAAGGGGGACTATATGATGCTGACAGGAAAGCAAAAGCGGTTTTTGCGTTCACTCGCCCATCAACTGGACCCCGTTTTTCAAGTGGGGAAAAACGGGGTTGGCGAGGAAATGATCGGACAGATAAATGATTGCCTAGAAGCCCGTGAATTGATCAAAGTAAGCATATTGCAAAATTGCGGGGATGATAAGCAATCAGTTGCAGCCAAAATCGCCGAAGGAACCGATGCAGAAATCGTGCAAATCATTGGAAATATCATTGTATTATATAAGGAATCAAAAGAAAACAAACAAATTGTTTTGCCTTCATAATTGCTCGGATGGTGTAAAAAATGAAAAAAATAGGAATTTTTGGCGGAACATTTGATCCCCCGCATAACGGACATTTGATCATGGCAAATGAAGTGCTTCATTCGCTCCATTTAGACCAAGTATGGTTTATGCCAAACCACATTCCGCCTCACAAACAGGATGAACACATTACAGCATCTGTACATCGTTTAAATATGTTAAAATTAGCAATTGAAGAAAATCCTTATTTTCAAATTCAAACGATCGAACTGGATCGGCCTGGCCCTTCTTACACGTATGACACGATGAAATTGTTGAAAAAAAAATATCATTACGCCCATTTTTATTTTATTATTGGCGCGGATATGATTGAATACTTGCCGCATTGGCATCGAATCGAGGAACTTGTGAAATTGGTGAGTTTTGTTGGGATCAAGCGTCCCGGTTACTCAATGGAAAGCAAATATCCCATCATTGATGTGGAAGTCCCGCAATTTAATGTTTCCTCTTCCATGATACGCAAAAGACTGGAAAAGGCCTATACGGTCGACTATCTTTTACCAAAAAAAGTAATACAGTATATAGAGGAGAATCATCTATATGGAACGTAATCAAGCGCTGGCAATTGTAAGAGAGGCTTTAACAGAACATCGTTATCAACATACAATCGGTGTGATGGAAACGGCTGTTTATTTGGCGGCCAAGTATGGTGCTGATGAAAAAAAAGCGGAGATCGCTGCCATCTTTCATGATTATGCAAAATTTCGGCCAAAAGAGGAAATGAAAAAAATCATTTTGGAACAAAAAATGCCGGAAGAGTTACTGGCTTACAATTCAGAACTTTGGCATGCACCTGTAGGAGCGTACTTGGTCGAAAAAGAAGTCGGCATTACCGATGAAGAAATTTTGGCTGCCATTCGTTATCATACATCGGGTCGTGAAGAAATGACGCTTTTGGATAAAATTATTTATTTAGCTGATTATATCGAACCAGGGAGAAGTTTTCCAGGTGTAGATGAGGTGCGAAAGATGGCGGAGGAAAACTTAGATCAAGCTCTTATTCAATCAATAGCCAATACCATTATGTTTTTAATGAAAAAACAACAGCCGGTTTATCCTGACACATTTAAAACATACAACGCATTGCTGTTGAAAAAGAGGAGTGACATTGTTCGATGAATGCTCATGATCTTTTACAATTAACAGTAAAAGCATGCAATGATAAAAAAGCGGAAGAGATCGTCGTGCTGAATATGAAAGGAATCTCCCTGATCGCCGATTATTTTGTGATTTGCCATGCCAATAATCCTAAGCAGGTGCAAGCGATCTGCCATGAAATCAAGGAAAAAGCGGATGAAAAAGGCATTGCGGTGAAACGGCTTGAAGGCTTTGATGAAGCGAAATGGGTTTTAATTGACATTGGAGATGTCGTTGCCCATGTTTTCCATCGCGATGAAAGGAGTTATTACAACTTGGAAAAATTGTGGGGGGATGCTCCAAGAGAAGATGTTAGCGAGTGGTTGGCATGATCTACAAAGATTTTGCTTCGGTTTATGATCGATTGATGGATGATGTTCCATATGACGAATGGAGCCAATTTTTGCATCAAACGTTTCAGCGATACGGAAACGGAGGCAATCGTCTGCTTGATTTGGCTTGCGGAACGGGCGAAATTTTGTGCAAACTTGCCCAATTCGGCCAATATAATTTGACAGGCGTTGATCTTTCAGGTGAAATGTTGGCTGTCGCCAATGAAAAAATGATCAACAATGGCTGCCATGCATTTTTAGTGGAGCAAGATATGAGGGATCTCAGCGGATTTGACAAAATGGACGCAATATTTATCAATTGCGATTCATTAAATTATTTGTTGACGGAAGAAGATGTCATCCGGACATTTCAAGCGGTTTTTAAACAATTGAATGAGAACGGTTTACTCGTTTTTGATGTACATTCGGTTTACAAAGTGGAACATGTTTTGAAAAATGCTGTCTTTGCTGAAAATGACGAGGATGTCAGCTACATTTGGAAATGTTTTGCTGGTCCTTATCCGCACAGTGTCATCCATGAATTAACTTTTTTTGTGAAAGACCGTTCCGGATACGTCCGCTTTGATGAAGATCATCTTCAACGGACGTTTCCCGTTTCCGAGTACAGGAATATGCTCAAAAAGTGCGGCTTTGTTTTGATCGACATCACAACCGGTTTTTTTGCAAACACGTCGATCGATCAAGCGGAAAGGCTATTTTTTGTAGCAAAGAAAGAGTAAAAACCATCGAATAACTTTTTTCGATGGTTTTTTTAATTTCAAGCAGGATTTTTGCTAGGCCTTGTCGAATCATAACATTGATTCAAATTGATCCGCTGCTTTTTGCAATTCATCTGCAAATTTTGCATGGGTTTTCTGAAATAGTTTATGAAACATATCGCCTATCTCATTCTCAAGTATTTTGATTCCTTCTCCAGTTATACCTCCTTTTACGTTCACTTTCTCTAGCAAATCCGGCAAAGTATAAAAACCGCTTTCCAGCAATTTGCCCGTTCCTATGATCATTTCTGTTGCCAAATTCATGGCAGTTTCTTTTGAAATATTTGTCTCTTCTTCGGCTGCTTCAGCAAATTTTTGTACTAAAAAGCTGAAAAAGGCCGGTCCGCAGCTGACAATGTCAGAAGCCACACGGGTAATGTCGTTCTCGATCAGTACGGGCTTGGAAATTTTGGAAAACATGGATTCGATGGTTCTTTTTGCACCATCATGACAGCTTTTTCCGAAAGTAATAAGGGAAATACCTGCTTTAGCCCTGTTTGTAATGCTTGGAATGACTCTGGCAACTTGGCATGGGACGATTGTTTCAATTTGTTCGACAGATATCGGGCTTGTAATCGAGATGAGGCATTGGTTCTCTCTCAAGCTGTTTTTTATTTCTGCTAATAGAGAGGGCATATCCAAAGGTTTAACACACAAAAAAATGATGTCAGCTTGTTGAATGATTTCGATGTTTGACGAACATACATTTATTTCATGTATGTTTTCCTTTATTGCCAGCGCTTTTTGGAGCGTTCGGTTTGTAATGAACATGGAAGAGGGTGTTGACACATTTGCTTCATCAAAGGCTTCGATGAGGATCCGCCCCATATTGCCAGTCCCTATAAAACCTATCTTCATTTCTTTCACCCCTCCTTATTTCAAAACTCTCCTACACGATATGTTCCATTCTTTTTATTTATGAATGAATCTTTAGAAAGGGGAATGTCTTTTTATGGATTTCCGTCTTTTCATGAAGAAATACGGTGTGCTTTTGCTGCTGATTCCAGCGGCCGCCATTTTTTACGTAATCGGAAGCCGTTCCAATGAACCAGCACAAAAAAATGAATTAATGACCGCTTCTCCTTTGCAACATGTAGAGGAAGAGAAACCAATGGAACGTGAAGAGGAAGGAAAATTGAAAACGATTTATGTCGATGTGAAAGGGGCGGTGAAAAAGCCGGGTGTTTACCAATTGGAGCCGTCAAGCCGGGTTTTTGACGCCGTTGAAAAAGCAGGGGGGCTAGATCAGAAAGCGGATGAGAAGCGGATAAATTTTGCCAAAAAACTGGAGGATGGAATGGTTGTATATATCCCATCTGTTGGCGAAAAAATGGAAACAACGGCAGCTTTCTTTGAAAATACTGCTGAAGGACAAAATCTCTCAACTCCATCCAATGAATCCAAACAGTTGATTAACATCAATACGGCTGCAAAGGAAGAATTACAAAATTTAACAGGAATTGGGCCTTCGAAAGCGGAAGCGATTATCGCCTACCGAGAAGAAAACGGGCCTTTTCAAAAACCTGAGGATTTGCTGGAGGTTTCCGGAATTGGTGAAAAAACGTTTGAGAAAATCAAAAATGAAATAACCGTTGACGGAAACTGATGTTTGCCGCTAAACTGAAAAAGAATGTTTGTGAGGAGGGGCTGAAATGGAAAGAATCTCTTGGCATCAATATTTTATGGCGCAAAGCCATTTGTTAGCGCTTAGAAGCACTTGTACAAGGCTGGCCGTTGGTGCAACGATCGTACGCGACAAACGGATCATTGCCGGCGGGTATAACGGCTCCATCGCCGGGGGTGTGCATTGCATTGATGAAGGCTGCTATGTAATTGATAACCATTGTGTCCGCACGATTCATGCAGAGATCAACGCCATATTGCAATGCGCTAAATTCGGGGTTGCGACCGCAGGGGCGGAAATATATGTAACGCACTTCCCATGTTTGCCTTGTTCAAAAGCCATCATACAAGCAGGCATCAAAAACGTCTATTATGCGAAAGACTACAAAAACCATCCGTACGCCATTGAACTGTTTGAACAAGCAGGAGTCCGTGTCGAACAAGTTATATTTGATGAAAGCATCATTGACCGAAAACATCAAGAAAAAAGGAATTATGTTGAAAACCTTTTGCATTTGTTGGAAAAAACGGGATTGGATCAGGAGGAAGTCAATCATTGGAAAGATCAAGCAAGCAGGCTTTTTGACTGACCAAAAAGGAGGTTATTGTTCTTGAGAGGTCAATGGGTATTTGCGGCAATGTCCGTTTTATTTGCCGCTATTTCAACACCTGCTTCTTCTTTTTTCTATCTCCCCTTCGGCGCTTTCCTCGCCCTTCTTTTTTTCTTGCAGGCAAACAGGAAAACAAAAACGGCTGTTATCGCCATCTTCTCTTTCGCCTCCATGTTCATTTATTTTCAGTGGTATGATCATAGCAATGTAACGAAATACCGTCAAGGCGATTTCACAACGGTTGGAAGATTTGTGTCGATACCGCATATTGACGGCGATCAAATAACATTTACGTTGCAAACAAAAGATCAGGAAAAGCTAATGGCGAGGTATACATTTCAATCAAAAGCAGAAAAGAGAAACGGATACAATTGGAAGCCAGGTTATGTCTGCCATTTTTCGGGCGATCTTGAACGTCCGAAAAAAAACACAAATGAACATGCTTTCAATTATCAACAATATTTATTTTATCAACATATCCACTGGATTTTTGAAATCACGAGCATAAATCATTGCACATACGAACCGAAGCTGACGGATTCTATTCATCATTACCGGCAAAAAATAATTGGCTGGCTGGATGATCATTTTCCTGAAGAAACAGCTGGCTTTGTCAAAGCTTTAACCGTCGGTGATCAAGAGAGTATACCGCAAGAAGATCTGGAAGTTTATCGACAGCTCGGGATTGTCCACTTGCTTTCGATTTCGGGTCTTCACGTGGGGATCGTCATTTTCGTCCTGTATCGAATTCTTGTAAGAATCGGGATTTCAAGAGAACAAACGATCTTCATTGTCCTATTGTTTCTTCCTGTTTATGCCGTTTTTACCGGCGGTGCCCCACCTGTCGTCCGCGCAGCACTGATGGCTGGCTTCCTATTGATCGGAAGGCTGTTCAAGAAGCCTGTTCCGCCGGAAGATGCCATTTCCTTAAGTTTTTTGCTGATGGTATGGTTCCGTCCGTATGACATCTTTCATATCGGTTTTCAGCTGTCTTATGTTGTAACATTTGCGCTGATTGCATCAGAACGAATTTTTAAAAAATGTGAAAATCCTTTTAGTTCTTTAGCAACTGTTTCTTTAATTGCTCAGGCGTCTTCTCTGCCTCTTATTTGTTACTATTTTCATCAATTTTCATTGTTAAGCATTGTGATGAACATTTTGTTTGTCCCACTTTATTCTTTCATATTCCTTCCTTTCGTACTCATTACACTCATTGTTTCTGTCATTCCGAATCAGCTTAGCAGCCTATTCACTTTGCTCCTTCATTGGATGTTTTCTTATTCTGCCAAGTTGGCGCATTTCTGTGCTGAATTCGATGTTTTTGTGATAACCACCGGGAAATTGCCCTTTAGCGTTATGATCCTGTTATGCTTGATCATTCTGTTTTTGTTTATGCAAATGGAACAAAAACCAATTGTTCAGTGGTGGAGATCCATGCTGGCGGCAATATGTGGAACGGCTTTTCTTTTCTTGGCCGTGAAAATGATTCAGCCGGGGGAAGTGACCGTACTTGATGTTGGACAAGGCGACAGCATCTTTATAAAAGAGCCTGGTTTAGGCAAAAGTTATTTAATCGATACAGGAGGCGCAGTTTCCTTTGAAAAAGAAAGCTGGCAAGAGGAAAAGGAGCAATATTCGATTGGTCGTCAAGTGCTCATACCATATTTCCGTTCGAAAGGAATCAATGAAATTGATGTTTTATTTTTAACACATGGGGATTATGACCATATTGGAGAAGCGATTGCCATTATACGCAATTTCCGGATTAATAAAATTGTAATTCCCGCTAATTTTATGAGAGATGAACTGGAACGAAAAATTCTTTACGAAGCGCAAAAGAGAGGGATCGATATTTATGAGGCGGAAGCAGGGGACGTTGTAAACGGGTTTCATATTCTTTCGCCAACAGCGCAATCCGACTCGAAAAATGACGGCTCGTTAGTGTTGTTGGCGGAATTTGGCGGCATGAAATGGCTGTTTACCGGTGATCTGGAAGAACAAGGAGAAAAAGCGCTGCTTGAAACATTCCCTAATCTTACTGCAGATGTCCTCAAGATTGGCCATCACGGAAGCAAAACGTCTACTTCCGAACCGTTTTTAAAAACAGTCAAGCCAACATACGGCATCATTTCCGCAGGCAGAAAAAACCGTTTTGGCCATCCTCACAAGGAAGTGATCGAAAGATTAAAGAAAAACAGGGTCCATATATTGCGGACTGATCAAATGGGAGCGGTTCAGTTTAAATTTAGAGGGAAAAGAGGTGGAACATTTTTATTTTATCCTCCATACGATACATTATAAAAATGGGAAAGAGACTGCAGCGAAGCAGTCTCTTTCAATCATGAGCCAATAAGTTTGATCGCTGTGGCAATGATGAACAGCGTTGCAAAAAAACCAAAGGACACGATGAAACCGACAGCAGAATCCACTGCATCATTCCGTTTGCTTTGTACATTTTGCTCAAATTCGTTCACTTGTGACCCCTCCTCATCATCATTAGTAGTATAAGCGATTTCAGGGAAAAAATCTATATGCTCTTTCCATGTCCAACGATTAACAACTATATTCATTCGAGAGAAGGACAACATAAAATTAAGATTATCGTTTTTTTGCAGGTGTCCCGGGGCTTGCAAAAAAACGTTTAAATAGATCGGAGGATTGGTTTTGCCAATCCTCTATGCTTTAAGCGCTGGGATTTCCACTTTCATGATAAGATTGGTTTTACCAACTCAGCACTTTGAACCCTTGCGAAATCGAACAATTCCTTTTATGCTTAATGAAGCATAATTTATTTTAGGGGAATGGAAGATGATTGCTGATTTATGGAATTCATTTAAACGGAAGCAGTTTCAGCGTCTTTATTTATTTTATGGAAAAGAAACATTTTTATTAACGGAAACTATCCGGCTGCTTGTTAAAGAAGCAATACGTGAGGGTGAAAATGAATTTAGTTATTCTGTCTATGACTTAGAAGAAACAGAATTGGATGCAGCTGTTGAGGATGCAGAAACAATGCCTTTTATTGGTGAACGAAGAGTGGTGATTGCGAAAAATCCATATTTTTTAACAAGCGAAAAGAAAAAAGAAAAGGTGGAGCACCGATTTGAAAAATTCGAACAATATATAAAGAATCCGGCGCCATTTACCGTTTTCGTCCTTTTCCTGCCGCACGAAAAACTTGATGAACGAAAAAAACTAACGAAACAAATTAAGAAAAACGCAACCGTTGTGGAAATGAATTCCTTTTCAGAAGAAGAAACGGTTGGTTGGATCAAAGAAAAAGCCAAGCAGGAAAATATAGAAATTGAAGAGGAAGCGGTTTTGGAACTGATGAAAAAAACAGCCGGAAACTTGATGGTCATGAACAAAGAAATCGATAAATTGTGTACATATGTTGGCAGCGGCAATATCATCACTGTTCAAACAGTTCATGAACTCGTTTTCCGATCGCTTGAACAAAATGTTTTTGAACTTATTGATGCGGTTGTAAAGAAAAATGCGGAAGAAGCATTTAGAATCTATTATGATTTAATAAAAATGAATGAAGAACCTGTGAAAATTTTAAGTCTTCTTGCGCAGCAATTCCGACTCTTATCGCAAGTGAAAGAGCTTGCTAAATCCGGTTATGGACAAGCGCAAATCGCCCAAAATTTAAAAGTTCATCCGTTCCGCATCAAATTGGCGATGCAAAAAAGCAGATCATTCCAAGAAGAAGAACTGCAGAACATCCTGAAATCTTTGGCTGAAACGGATTATGAAATCAAATCCGGTAAGAAAGACAAAAAATTTGCACTTGAACTGCTTTTGCTGCATTTGTGCCGTTAGCCTAAAAAAGTACAAAAAAGGCAATCAACAAGCAGAAAAATGCTTGATGATTGCCTTTTTTTATGCTGACAGGCTGTTTAATTTTTTAGCTAAGCGAGATTTAAAACGAGCTGCGGCATTTTTATGAATGATGCCTTTTGAGGCAGCCTTATCAATTTTTTTCGTTGCCACTTTAAAAGCTGCTGTTGCTTGCTCAACATCATTGTTTGCCACATAAGCTTCAAATTTCTTTATAGCTGTACGCATGGCAGATTTGAACGATGCGTTGTGAGCACGGCGCTTTTCGTTCGTTTTGACACGTTTAATAGCAGATTTAATATTTGCCACTTGCCTTCCACCTCCTACTCAACATCCGAGATCTATTCAACTCGCCAAATTCATATACATATAGAACAAATGATATTCTATCAAACGGTCATTTCTTTTGCAATACTAATGTAAAGGAAATGATGTGAAAGGGCTGAAAAAGAATGAAACGGGCTGAATTTGGAAAAAATAGAGAAAAATTCAGTTTGAGGTGACATAAATGAATGAATCGTCCATCGATTTGAGCAAATATAATGTGAGAACAGACTTAGCTTTGGAAGCACGGGATTTGGCGATCGAAAAAGAAAAGAAGTCTGATGGTTCCGTTGATGGAGTCATTACAAAAGAAAAGGAAGACAATGGTATTCATGTTGTTCATATGGAAATAACGGAGAAAGGCGAAGCAAACATTGGAAAAAAGAAGGGAAAGTACTTGACGCTTGAAGTGCAGGGAATCCGCTATAAAGATACTGAGCTTCAGGAAAATGTGGCTAACGTTTTTGCAAAGGAGTTCAGTTCTTTTTTAGAACAACTTGATATTACAAAAGATGACAGTTGTTTAGTAGTCGGACTCGGAAACTGGAACGTGACCCCGGATGCATTGGGGCCATTGACATGTGAGAATTTGCTGATTACAAGACATTTATTCAAGCTTGAACCGGAAAACGTTCAAGATGGATACCGTTCAGTCAGCGCTTTTGCTCCAGGAGTAATGGGCCTCACAGGAATCGAGACATCAGATATTATTATCGGGGTCGTTCAGCAATCGAAGCCTGATTTTATCATTGCCATCGATGCATTAGCTGCTCGATCCATTGAACGGGTCAACAGCACGATCCAAATTTCTGATACCGGCATACATCCGGGCTCAGGCGTTGGGAACAATCGGAAGGAATTGAGTAAGGAAACGATCGGTGTTCCCGTCATCTCAGTCGGCATTCCAACGGTAGTTGATGCTGTATCGATTACAAGCGACACTATCGATTTTATTTTAAAACATCTAGGCAAGGAAATGCGTGAAGCAGGCCGCCCGAAAAAAGCTCTTGCTCCTTCTTGGCTCAGCTTTGGCGAGAAAAAAAAGCTGACAAATAAAGATTTGCCGGAAAAAGATCAAAGGATGCGGTTTTTAGGAATGGTAGGCGTCTTGAATGAGAATGAAAAGCGGGCGCTCATTCAAGAAGTTCTCGCACCGCTCGGCCACAATTTAATGGTGACGCCAAAAGAAGTGGATATATTTATAGAAGATATGGCAAACGTGCTTGCCAACGGATTAAATATGGCATTGCATTCCCAAGTAGACGAAACCAACAGCGGTGCTTACACCCACTAATCGATTGTTCTATTCCTCCATAGCTTGCATATATTTTTTCTATAGACAAGCCTTGGAGGAGGATGTTTGCATGAAACATCGGGGGATGGTCGTAACAGTTGACGGGACAAGCGTGAAAAAACTGATTGCTTTTGCCTTTATTTTCATCATTCTCTTGTTTTTCTTAACAGGGTTGTTGACGTCCATTCAAAGCGAGTATAGGCCGCAATCAAATTCCATTCATGAAATTGCAGGAAACATGGGCGGAGAAATGTTTCTTTATTTCATAAATTTTGAAAACCATTATTTTTCCCAAGCGGCGCCTGAATTTTCAAAACATGACTTTCCAATTTCCTCCCTTCTCTTACAAATAACAACAAGCATTAATCCCGATGATCCGAGAAGTTTGCTGGGAAGGGAGCTTCCCGGTTTTTCACTCTTTGACGGCGATATTATTGTGGCAGGGGAAGGAACGAATTATACAAACATGCCGATCGAATCTGCCCCTCCAACGGAAGTTCTTCTTGAAGAAAGAGAAGCTTCAATCGAACATTTAGAGGATGTGGAAGGGGAGGAAAAACGGGAGGTGCCTCCCAATCTCACAACAGATGGGAGGAAGGTCGTCTTTATTTACCACACCCATACAACAGAATCTTACTATCCATTATTAAATGGAGCGAAATCCCCTTTCCATTCAAAAGCCAATGTCACGTTGGTCGGAGAAAAGCTCGGTCAAGAATTGGAAGAAAGAGGAATTGGTGCGAAAGTCGATAAGACGAACATCCAAACCATTTTAAACGAAAAAAAGTGGAAGTATTACAAGTCTTATGATGCATCAAGACCTGTTGTGAAAAATGCGATCGCATCAAATAGAGATTTTCAATATATCATTGACATTCATCGTGATTCGCAAAGAAAGGAACATACAACCGCCACGATAAACGGCCATCCATATGCCAAAATCGCATTCATCATCGGAGGGAATAACCCCAATGCCGATAAAAATAAAAAAATTGCACAGGATTTGCATCAATTATTCGAAAAGCATTATCCAGGATTAAGCAGAGGCGTTTTTTCTAAAAAAGGAGAAGGCGTCAATGGCATATACAATCAAGATTTATCGGAGGGCGCCCTTTTGGTGGAGTTTGGCGGAGTTGACAACAACATGGAAGAATTGAGCAGGACGGTTGAAGCAGTGGCAAACGTTTTTAGCGAATATTATTGGCAAGCTGAAAAAGTCAATGTCAACCAAGCGCAAAAGAAATAGTCTAAAAGGCCACAGAGGCCGTCATGACATAGCAGCAATCCATGTCATTGCGCAATTGTTTGCTGAAAATCAACCGTCTCCCTTTTTGTCAATCGCCATGCATTCAACGCTTTGATTCGCATTTTTTCCTTTTATGTACGAAAGAAAACGATTCAAGGTGAAAAAGAAATGGGAGGAAGGAAACATGATCAAGTTCATGCTGAAATTTCTTCTTTTGTTATTTACAATGTTTTTTGGTGTCATTGTCGGCATCCAACAGGCAAACACCGGGATTCAACAAATGAGAGGATACCATACGGAGGAAACGGAGGATGCCTTTCAAATAGTTTACAAGGACGGCAAAGAAATGGAAGCATCGATTCTTGGTCATGAGGTAACGGGGCACGATTTAGCAAAAAGAAAGCAGCAGCTTGAACAAATTGAAGCATTCAATGTTTTCTCCGAATTGGGAAAAGGGTTGGCGCATATCGTGCAAAAAGGAGTTTCCGCCTTGTTGGCAGGTGTTAAAAAGCTTGTGGAAACGGTTTGGAATTAAGAAAACAGCTGTTACAAAAGGGTTCAGTTAATCGAACTGAGCCCTATTTTTATATTCTTCCATTGATTTACAAACCACCTGAACTTTTCATTGAATCTTCATTTTTCAATTGATATAATCAAAGCTAGCTTAGTTGGCTGGTAGGAGTGATTGATACATGAACAAAGATGAAAAATTGGATCGACAAAAACGAATCCGCAACTTTTCCATTATTGCCCATATCGATCATGGGAAATCAACGCTGGCTGACCGCATTCTTGAAAAGACGGCAGCTGTTACACAGAGAGAAATGAAAGAGCAGCTGCTTGATTCAATGGATCTTGAACGGGAGCGCGGAATTACTATTAAATTGAATGCAGTCCAATTGACTTATAAAGCAACTGACGGAAATGAATATATTTTTCATTTAATTGATACACCCGGCCATGTCGATTTTACATATGAGGTTTCGAGAAGCCTTGCCGCTTGCGAAGGCGCCATTTTAGTTGTGGATGCGGCACAAGGAATTGAAGCGCAAACATTGGCCAATGTTTATTTGGCACTTGATAATGATCTGGAAATTTTACCAGTTATAAATAAAATTGATTTGCCAAGTGCGGAACCTGAAAGAGTCCGCAAGGAAATTGAAGATGTCATCGGTCTTGATGCTTCCGAAGCGGTTTTGGCATCGGCAAAAGCGGGAATTGGAATTGATGAGATTTTGGAAAAAATTGCGAAATATATTCCGGCGCCGCAAGGTGATCCGGAGGCGCCGCTTAAAGCTCTTATTTTTGACTCGCTATACGACTCTTATCGGGGAGTTGTCGCTTATATTCGTGTGGTTGACGGCTCGGTAAAAGTCGGCGACCGAATTAAAATGATGGCGACAGGAAAAGAGTTTGAAGTAACGGAAGTAGGCGTATTTAAACCGAAGGCTGTAGCTGTTGATGAATTGACCGTCGGCGATGTCGGCTACTTAACGGCTTCCATTAAAAATGTGAGCGACACGAGGGTGGGAGACACGATTACAAGTGCAGAGAACCCTGCTGATGCGCCTCTTCCTGGATACCGGAAATTGAATCCGATGGTTTTTTGCGGAATGTACCCGATTGATACCGCAAAATATAATGATTTGCGGGATGCTCTTGAAAAATTGCAGCTCAATGATTCGGCTCTGCAATTTGAACCGGAAACATCGCAGGCTTTAGGATTTGGTTTTCGCTGCGGCTTCCTGGGAATGCTTCATATGGAAATTATACAGGAGAGAATTGAACGAGAATTTAACATCGATTTAATTACAACTGCACCGAGCGTAATTTACCACGTTCATTTGACAGATGGCGAAGTCGTTTCGGTCGATAATCCTTCCAACATGCCAGATCCGCAGAAGATTGACAAGGTGGAGGAACCATATGTGAAAGCAAGCATCATGGTGCCGAACGACTATGTCGGATCCGTTATGGAGCTTTGTCAAGGGAAGCGCGGGCAGTTTATCGATATGCAATATTTAGATGAAACACGCGTGAATATCGTTTATGAAATTCCTCTTTCGGAAATCGTTTATGATTTCTTCGATCAATTGAAATCGAGCACGAAAGGGTACGCCTCATTCGATTACGAATTGATCGGTTATAGACCGTCAAAACTAGTAAAAATGGACATTCTGCTGAACGGGGATAAGATTGATGCGTTGTCTTTTATTGTCCATCGGGACAGTGCATATGAGCGGGGAAAAGTGATCGTCGAAAAGTTAAAAGAGCTGATTCCAAGACAACAATTTGAAGTTCCGGTTCAAGCCGCTATCGGCAATAAGGTCATAGCCCGCTCCACCATTAAAGCAATGCGGAAGAACGTGCTGGCGAAATGTTATGGCGGGGATGTTTCCCGCAAACGAAAACTTCTTGAAAAACAAAAAGAAGGAAAAAAACGGATGAAGCAAGTCGGCTCCGTTGAAGTGCCTCAAGAAGCTTTCATGGCCGTGCTAAAAATGGATGAGAACAAAAAATAATATTTTTTATGAATGCCGCAGTGCCCAGAACAACTGCGGCATTCAGCAATTTATGAAAAAGCAGGTGAATTGAGATGGTAGAAGCTGCTTACATTCACATTCCATTCTGTGAACAAATCTGTCATTATTGTGATTTTAATAAATTTTTTTTAAAAAATCAGCCCGTTGATGAATATTTGCATTCTCTAGCGATTGAAATGAAAAAAACGCTGGAGAGAGTCCCGCCGCATGACGGCATTAAAACCGTTTTTATCGGAGGCGGCACCCCAACCGCACTTTCAGCGAAACAGCTTGATCAATTAATGTCTTCCATTCATCAAACTTTTGCGATCGACAAGATTGAAGAATTTACGGTGGAAGCGAATCCCGACCAATTGACAATGGAGAAGCTGTCTGTCTTAAAAAATGCCGGAGTCAACCGGTTGTCGATCGGCGTGCAAACATTTCAAGAAAACCTGCTGAAAATGATCGGGCGAACTCATACAAATGAGGCAGTGTTTCAATCGATCAAAAATGCGAAAGCAGCAGGATTTGAAAACATCAGCATTGATATGATGTTCGGCCTGCCCGATCAAACGCTGGAAGATTGGAAGGAGACGCTTTCCATTGCTTTTTCTTTGGAAGTGCAGCATTTTTCAACTTATTCGTTAATCATTGAACCGAAAACAGTTTTTTATAATATGATGCGGAAAAGAAAGCTTCGCCTTCCGACAGAAGATTTGGAGGCTTCCATGTACGAGCTTGTCATGGAAGAAATGGAACGGCACGGCTTCCGCCAATATGAAATCAGCAATTTTGCGAAGAAAGGTTTTGAAAGCAAGCATAATTTAACATATTGGAACAATGAACAGTATTATGGATTTGGAGCGGGAGCGCACAGCTATTTAAAAAAGGTGCGAAGGGAAAATTTTCGTCCTTTGAAAAAATATGTGGAAATGATAACGAAAAACGATGGTGCTCCTTATATTTTTGAACATGAATTAACAGAAGAAGAAATAATGGAGGAAGAAATGTTTCTCGGTCTCAGAAAAACGAAAGGGGTATCGAAAAAGCGTTTTTTTGATAAATTCGGCCGCCATATGAAAGATGTGTTTGGTTTGCAAATCGAGGAACAAAAGGGAAACGGTTTGCTGGTGGAAAACGATGAATATATTGCGTTGACCGAAAAAGGAAAACTTTTGGGAAACGAAGTGTTCCAAGCTTTTCTTGCATTTAGTTGATTGACATTTTTCCTCTCATTTGATAACTTTATCATAGAATTAGCACTCAGTTCATAGGAGTGCTAACAGAGGTGATGTTCATTGTTAACGGATCGTCAATTATTAATTTTGCAAATTATAATTGATGATTTTATCCGGTATGCTCAACCTGTGGGGTCACGCGCCTTATCAAAAAAAGATTTAATTACATTTAGTTCTGCAACCATCCGAAATGAAATGGCTGATCTTGAAGAACTGGGATTTATTGAAAAAACTCATACGTCCTCAGGCCGAATCCCATCTGAAAAAGGCTATCGATATTATGTCGACCATTTGCTTTCGCCAAAAAAATTGTCACAACAAGACATTTTTGCCATAAAATCGATTTTTGCCGAAAAAATTTATGAACTTGAAACGATCGTGCAGAAATCGGCGCAGATTTTGTCAGAACTTACAAGCTATACAACAATTGTCTTAGGCCCGAAAGTTTCTGAGAATCGTTTGAAAAGAATTCAAATTGTCCCCATTAGCGAAGACACTGCTGTGGCCATTATTGTCACAAATACTGGTCATGTGGAAAATAAACTGATTTCCTTTCCTGATCATATTGATGTAAGGGAGTTGGAAAAAGTTGTAAATATTTTAAATGAAAAACTGGCAGGAGTATTGTTGAGCGAATTAAAAGATAAAATATATAAAGAAGTTGCCAGTTTATTAAGAAGACATATACAAAATTATGATTTGTTGTTAAAACTGATCAGCGGTACGCTGAATATGGGGCATGAAAAAATGTATTTCGGTGGAAAAACGAATATTTTAAGCCAGCCGGAGTTCCGGGATGTTGCACAAATTGAAACTTATTTAAATTTCATTGAGCAGGAAGAGGAACTGTACGATTTGCTGAAAAGAAATCCGGCTGGCATAACCGTAAAAATAGGAACGGAAAATCAAATAACTGCTATGGAAAACTGCAGCTTGATCACCGCCACTTACTCCATTGGAGAAAAGCAAATCGGAACCATTGCGGTATTGGGGCCGAAACGGATGGACTATTCAAGGGTGATCAGCTTATTAAAATATTTTTCAAATGACTTATCACAGGTGTTGACAAAACTGTACCGATGATAGGGTGGAGCTGCTCTCCATCCCTTTTCCTTTTGCAATTTTTAAGGGAGGTGAAATCATGGCAAATGACCAACTGGAAAAAAATGCTCATGAATCTGTTGAAGAGCAAAAGGAAATGGATGCGGTGAAAGAGGAAGAAAAGCAGGAAGGTGTTTCCGAACTGGCTGATCAAGCGGAGGAAATGGAAGAAACGGAAGAGCAACAAACCGAACCGACGGAGGAAGAACATATGGAGTCGGATGAACTTTCGAAGGCAAAGGAATTAATTGCTGAGCTCGAAAAAAAGCTTGAAGAAACGGAAAACCGCTTGCTTCGGGCGCATGCCGATTTTGAAAATTTCCGCCGCCGCAGCAAGTTAGATATGGAAGCACAGCAAAAATACCGCGCGCAAAGCTTGATTTCCGATCTCTTGCCTGCTCTTGACAATTTTGAAAGAGCATTGAAAGTCGAGGCGGATGATGAAAAGTCAAAATCCATTTTGCAAGGAATGGAAATGGTTTACCGCCAGCTGCAGCAAGCGTTGGAAAAAGAAGGATTGGAAGTAATAGAAGCGGTAGGAAAGCCTTTTGATCCTCATCTTCATCAAGCGGTTATGCAAGTAAATGACGAAAACTTCGAATCAAATGTTGTTGTAGAAGAATTGCAAAAAGGCTATAAACTTAAGGATCGGGTTATCCGCCCATCGATGGTGAAAGTCAATCAATAACATACATAACGATAGCAGGAGGTTGTAAACATGGGTAAAATTATCGGAATTGACTTGGGTACAACAAACTCTTGTGTTGCCGTATTGGAAGGCGGGGAACCGAAAGTAATCCCCAATCCTGAAGGAAATCGAACGACACCTTCCGTTGTTGCATTTAAAAACGGAGAGCGTCAAGTGGGGGAAATCGCCAAACGCCAAGCGATAACAAATCCTAATACGATCATTTCCATTAAGCGCCATATGGGGACTGACTATAAAGTAGAAGTAGAAGGCAAAAAATATACACCGCAGGAAATTTCAGCAATCATTTTGCAGTATTTGAAATCTTATGCGGAAGAATATTTAGGCGAAAAAGTAGAAAAAGCTGTTATTACCGTTCCAGCTTATTTCAACGATTCTCAGCGCCAAGCAACAAAAGATGCCGGAAGAATTGCCGGTCTTGAAGTTGAGCGGATTATCAATGAACCTACAGCTGCAGCATTAGCGTACGGTCTTGACAAAATGGAAGAAGATCAAACGATTTTAGTTTATGACCTCGGCGGCGGTACATTTGATGTCTCGATCCTTGAACTCGGCGACGGTGTATTTGAAGTAAGGGCAACCGCAGGCGACAACCATCTTGGTGGAGATGATTTTGACCAAGTGATCATCGACTATTTAGTCGATCAATTTAAGAAAGAAAATGGCATTGATCTTTCCAAAGATAAAATGGCGCTGCAACGGTTGAAAGATGCGGCGGAAAAAGCGAAAAAAGATTTATCAGGGGTAACGTCCACACAAATTTCGCTTCCGTTCATCACGGCTGGAGAACAAGGACCGCTTCATTTGGAAGTAACATTGACACGCGCGAAATTTGAAGAGCTTTCCGCTCATCTTGTTGAAAGAACAATGGGGCCAGTCCGCCAAGCGCTGAGCGATGCAGGCATAACAAAAAATGACATTGATAAAGTCATTTTAGTAGGTGGATCAACACGTATTCCGGCGGTTCAAGAGGCTATCAAAAAAGAAATCGGGAAAGAGCCTCATAAAGGTGTTAACCCTGATGAAGTCGTCGCTTTAGGAGCAGCGATTCAAGGCGGTGTGATCACAGGCGACGTGAAAGATGTTGTCCTCCTTGACGTTACTCCGCTATCGCTGGGAATCGAAACGTTGGGCGGTGTATTCACAAAATTGATTGAACGGAATACAACCATTCCGACAAGCAAATCACAAATTTTCTCTACAGCAGCCGATAATCAAACAGCTGTTGATATTCACGTGCTGCAAGGTGAGCGTCCAATGGCTGCCGATAATAAAACTCTCGGCCGCTTCCAATTGACGGATATTCCGCCGGCTCCGCGCGGAGTGCCGCAAATTGAAGTAACATTTGATATTGATAAAAACGGAATTGTAAACGTAAGCGCCAAAGATTTAGGAACTGGAAAAGAACAAAAAATTACGATTAAATCCTCTACTGGACTGTCAGAGGAAGAAATTCAGCGTATGATCAAAGAAGCGGAAGAAAATGCAGAGGCCGACAGAAAACGCAAAGAACAAGCAGATCTGCGGAATGAAGCGGATCAGCTCGTCTTTACAACAGAAAAAACGCTGAAAGATCTTGAAGGAAAAGCTGATGAAGCTGATTTGAAAAAGGCAAATGAATTAAAAGACGCATTAAAAGAAGCGATTGAGAAAAACGATTTTGAACAAATGAAAGCAAAGAAAGAGGAACTTGGACAGCTGATTCAAAATCTATCCGTTAAATTATACGAAGAAGCGGCGAAACAGGCGCAAGCTAATCAAAACAATACGGGCAGCGACAACAAAAAAGATGATGATGTCATCGATGCAGAATATAAAGAAGTTAATGATGACAAATAATTTTTCATTTCAACCACAACGAATAAAGTCAAAGTCAGGCAAGCCTTGGCTTTGACTTTTTTCAGGTATGGAGGGGAATCCAGCTTGCTTTCTTCCGTTTGTCAATGATAAAATTTATTTTATGTGAGAAATCGGGAGTGTGAGTGGCATGGCAAAGCGTGATTACTATGAAGTGCTCGGAGTTAGTAAGAACGCAACAAAAGATGAGATCAAAAAAGCCTACCGTAAGCTTTCAAAAAAATATCATCCTGATATAAACAAAGATCCGGACGCACCCGAAAAATTTAAAGAAGTAAAAGAAGCATACGAAGTGTTAAGCGATGATGCAAAGCGGGCTCAATATGACCGCTTTGGTCATGCTGGAGCCAACCAAGGATTTGGCGGATTCGGCGGCGGTGATTTTGAGGCCGATTTCGGGGGATTTGGCTTTGATGATCTATTCAGCTCCATTTTTGGCGGTGGAAGAAGAAGAGATCCGAACGCCCCGAGAGCCGGCGCTGATATTCAATATACTATGACCATTTCTTTTGAAGAGGCGGCATTTGGAAAAGAAACAACGATTGAAATTCCTAGGGAAGAAACATGTGATACTTGCCATGGGTCAGGTGCTAAGCCGGGGACGAAACCGGAAACTTGTCCGCACTGCGGAGGAACTGGGCAATTAAGCACAGAGCAGCGAACAGCTTTTGGCGTTTTTGTCAACCGCCGTGTTTGCTATCACTGTAACGGAACAGGCAAATTTATAAGACATCGCTGCGCAGCATGCGGCGGTAGCGGAAAAGTGAAAAAACGGAGAAAAATCCAAGTGAAAATTCCAGCAGGTGTTGATGACGGACAGCAGCTTCGAATTGCAGGAAAAGGAGAACCGGGAATCAACGGCGGACCTGCCGGTGATTTATACATTGTTTTCCACGTACAGGAACATGAGTTTTTCGTTCGTGACGGAGATGATCTTTATTGCGAAATGCCGCTGACATTCGCTCAAGCTGCTCTCGGGGATGAAATTGAAGTGCCGACGCTGTATGGAAAAGTTCAATTAAAAATACCTGCCGGTACGCAAACAGGAAGAAAATTCAGATTATCTGGCAAAGGCATCAAAAATGTCCACGGTCATGGCATTGGAGATCAATACGTAACGGTTCGCGTTGTGACGCCGACGAACCTTACCGAAAAACAGAAAGAATTGCTAAGGGAATTTGCTGCGATTAGCGGAAATCGGCCTGATGAGCATGAAGAAACTTTTTTTGAAAAAGTGAAACGGGCGTTTAAAGGAGATTAAAGGATGGGGTTGGCAGAATGAAATGGTCTGAGATAAGTATTCATACAACGGAAGAAGCTGTCGAGGCGGTTTCAAATATTTTGCACGAAGCTGGAGCGGGCGGAGTTGTCATTGAAGATCCGTATGAGTTAATGAAAGAACGAGATGATCAATATGGGGAAATATACCAACTCGATCCTGATGATTATCCTAAGGACGGTGTGATCATTAAGGCTTATTTGCCTGTTAACAGCTTTTTGGGTGAGACGATTGAGGAAATAAAAGAAAGAATCCATAACCTTTCATTATATGATATTGACATCGGACGCAATCAGATTACCATCAGCGAAATTCAAGAGGAAGATTGGGCGACTGCTTGGAAACAGTATTACCATCCAGTCAAAATATCTGAAAAATTCACGATCGTTCCAACATGGGAAGATTATGAACCGGTCAATACAGATGAACTCATCATCGAACTGGATCCTGGCATGGCGTTTGGAACAGGAACACATCCGACAACCGTTCTCTCTATACAGGCGCTGGAACGGACTGTTCAAAAAGGGGATGTTGTCATCGATGTCGGCACAGGATCAGGAGTATTAAGCATCGCCAGCGCTTTACTGGGAGCCGAAAAAGTTGTCGCTCTTGATTTGGATCCTGTCGCTGTAGACAGCGCGAGCCTGAATGTAAAATTAAACAATGTACAGCAGATTGTCGAAGTAAGACAAAACAATTTGTTGGATGATATAAATGCACCTTGCGATATCATTGTGGCAAACATTTTAGCTGAAGTCATTTTAAGGTTCATCCATGATGCTTTTGCCATATTAAAAGACGGCGGTTATTTTATAACGTCTGGAATCATTCAAAACAAAAAAAATGAAGTGCAAGAGTCGCTAATCAAGGCTGGTTTTACCATTGTTGAAACAATGATGATGGAAGAATGGGTCGCCTTTATTGCCAAAAAATAGCGGGGGATCTATATGCAGCAGTATTTCCTTCCAACTTTGAGAGACAAAATGAATCATACGATTTCCATTACCGGAGATGATGCCCGTCATATCTCCCGGGTCATGCGCATGAAACCGAACGACCGGATCGTTTGCGTAACAAAAGATGGTTTTTCAGCGCTTTGCGAAATTGTCCGGTTGACGGATCAATCAGTTCAGTGCCGCATTTTAGAATGGATTGAGTTTCATTCAGAGCTGCCGGTAACGGTCGTGTTAGCGAACGGGCTGCCTAAAGGGGATAAATTGGAAATGATTGTTCAAAAAGGAACGGAGCTCGGTGCTGCCAAGTTTATCCCTTTTAACGCTGCCCGTTCAGTTGTAAAATGGGATGAGAAAAAAATTCAAAAAAAAATAGAACGGTGGAACAAGATTGCCAAAGAAGCAGCCGAGCAATCGCATCGCAACAAAATTCCAGAAGTGTTAAAACCATTTTCCTTCCAAGAGATGATTGCCTGCGCTCGAAAAGCCGACGTAAAAATCGTCGCATACGAAGAAAGCGCAAAATCAGGCGAAGCGAAACGCCTTTATCAAGCCTTAAATTCTTTGAAAACGGGTGAAACTTTGTTTGCTGTTTTTGGCCCTGAAGGCGGATTTGCCAAAGAAGAAATAGAGGAGCTGGTTCGTGAAGGCTTTATAACTTGCGGATTCGGCCCGAGAATTTTAAGAACGGAGACAGCTCCTCTTTATTTATTATCAGCAGTATCGTACCATTTTGAATTAATGAGGTGATGAAACATGCCGACGGTTGCTTTTCATACATTAGGCTGCAAAGTCAATCATTACGAAACAGAAGCAATTTGGCAGCTGTTTAAAGAAGCAGGCTATGAACGCCGGGATTTTGATAGTATAGCGGATGTGTACGTGGTTAACACATGTACTGTCACAAATACGGGGGATAAAAAAAGCCGCCAAGTCATCCGCAGAGCCATCCGCAAAAATCCGGACGGAATCATTTGCGTAACAGGGTGCTATGCACAGACCGCACCAGCTGAAGTTATGGCCATCCCCGGAGTCGATATTGTCGTTGGAACACAAGATCGAAAAAAAATGCTTGATTACATTGAACAGTTTAAAAAAGAACGAGAACCGATCAACGGTGTTTCCAATATTATGAAAGCGCGTGTGTTTGAAGAAATGGACGTCCCGTCATTTACGGATCGCACCCGCGCATCATTGAAAATTCAGGAAGGCTGCAACAATTTCTGTACTTTTTGCATTATTCCATGGGCAAGAGGATTGATGCGAAGCAGAGATCCGAAAGAAGTCATCAGACAAGCGCAAAAATTAGTAGATGCCGGATATAAAGAGATTGTGTTGACAGGCATTCATACTGGTGGATACGGTGAAGACTTAAAAGATTACAATTTTGCCATGCTTTTGAAAGACATTGATGAACAAGTCAAAGGATTAAAACGGCTGCGCATTTCATCGATTGAAGCGAGCCAAATTACGGATGAAGTCATTGAAGTACTGAAAAGCTCCGATAAAATCGTCCGTCATTTGCATATTCCGTTGCAATCAGGATCGGACAGCGTTTTAAAACGGATGCGGCGCAAATATACCATGGAATTTTATGCAGAACGCTTGAACAAATTGCGCGAAGCTTTGCCTGGACTGGCTGTAACAAGTGATGTCATCGTCGGTTTTCCTGGTGAAACAGAAGAGGAGTTTATGGAAACTTACAACTTTGTGAAAGAACATCGATATGCAGAACTTCATGTTTTCCCCTATTCTAAACGTACAGGAACCCCTGCGGCCCGGATGGAAAATCAAGTGTCTGAGGAAATAAAAAATGATCGCGTTCACCGATTAATTACATTAAGCGATCAATTGGCAAAGGAGTACGCTTCCCAATTTGAAGGGCAAGTTTTGGAAGTGATTCCGGAAGAACCGTATAAAGAAGATCCGGAAAGCGGAAAATATGAAGGCTATACAGACAATTATTTGAAAGTCGTATTCCCGGCGACGAGTGACATGGTTGGAAAAATTGTGAAAGTAAAATTAACAAAAGCGGGCTATCCGTATAATGAAGGCCAAATTGTGAGAGTGGTAGACGAAAACTTCTTCGGTCAAAATGTGCGGTTAACTTCATGAGTTTCCGCCAAGTCAAAGCGGACTCGTTTTACCAAGAAAAGGATGGCGAAATGTAAAGGAAACATTTGTTGAGGAAAGGAGTGAACGTCATGAAGGATATGGCCAAGTATATTGACCATACCGCACTAAAACCGGAATTAACGTCTAAACATATCAAAAAGCTTTGTGAAGAAGCGCGCCAGCATCGTTTTTTTTCCGTTTGCATTCAACCGGCATGGGTTGAAACAGCCAAAAACGAACTAGAAGGCACTGGCGTTAAAGTTTGTACCGTTATCGGTTTTCCTTTAGGAGCGACAATAGACGACGTAAAGGCGGTCGAAACAAAACATGCGATACAAAAAGGCGCCGAAGAAGTCGACATGGTGATCAATATCGGTGCCTTGAAAGACAAACGATATGACATCGTTGAAAAGGATATTCGGAAAGTTGTTGAGGCAGCTCAAGGGAAAGCGTTAACGAAGGTTATTATTGAAACGAGTTTGCTGTCGGATGATGAGAAAAGAAAAGCTTGCGAGCTGGCCGTAAAAGCAGGTGCGGACTTTGTCAAAACATCGACAGGCTTTTCGGGAGGCGGTGCAACAGTTGAAGATATCAAATTGATGCGGGCGGTTGTCGGCCCCGAATTCGGAGTGAAAGCCTCCGGAGGAATCCGTGATTATGAAACGGCCAAAAAAATGATCGACGCAGGAGCTACAAGAATTGGAACAAGTTCCGGAGTAGCGATTGTAAGCGGTTGGCAATCAATCGGTGATGTTTAAAAGATCCCGCTTTTGGCGGGATTTATTTTCGATAAAATTTAGATACAGTTTTTGTCCACCATATGATCAAATTCGCATATTGTTCAGTCAACGGGAGAACAATCAAAGATGTGACGGCGTTAAAAATGAGACTGAAATGGGCTATTTGAAAATCAGGTTCGTTCGTCAATGTTTTTAATAGATTAGGAAACATCGGGATCAAAGGAATAAACAATAATACGCCAAAAACATTTAACAAAAGATGAGCATATGCGGTATTTTTCGCCTCTTCATTTGCCCCTATGGATGCGATCAAAGCGGTAATGCATGTGCCGATATTTGCTCCAAGGACAAAAGCCATTCCTGTTTCCAGCGGCATGATTTGTTCGTTCATAAAGCTCATGACGAGGCCCGTCATGGCTGTGGACGATTGGATAATTCCTGTGAGGACGGAACTGGCCAGTATCGCTAACAAAAGATGGTGTTGAAACTCCGTAAGAAAACGGCTGGCCATCAGCGAATGGGATAACGGAGAAGCAAGCTTTTCAAACCCGTTTAAAGATAAAAAAATACAAGCCATTCCGAAAAGAGAACATCCAATTGAAAAAAGGAACGATTTGCGGAATAACATAAGACAAAAACTAATCGCAATCCACCATCCTAAATCATCATCTATATTCACAGCGAGGAATTCAGTTGTAAATGTCGTTCCGATATTGGAGCCTAAGATGATTCCAACCGCATCTTTAAACGTTAGCAGACCTGCTGATACAAAGCTGATGGTAATGATCATAACCAATGAACTGCTGTGAACGAGAGCTGTGGCAGCTATTCCAGTAAAAAAAGCCTTTATTGGAGCATTCGTGCAGCGGTAAATCCATTTTTCCAACTTTTTGCCCGACAGTTGTTGAAACCCGTATTTCATGATTGTCAAGCCGAATAAAAACAACACAAGGCAGGCAATAAATAAAGACAACAGCTTAATCCCCATAAAAAAACACCTCATCTACAGTGTATGGACAAGGCGGGAAAATAAGACCAATTTATCAGCTGCCTGCTTTAAGCAAGATCAACGTATGAACGTTGACCAATCGAACCGATTATATTATACTATGTTAGTAATGTCTCTTTTCAAAAGAGGCATCGATTTGGTTTTGTTCGGAGGGAGGGAAAAAAATGTCTAAAACGATCGTACGAAAAAACGAATCGCTTGAAGATGCTCTTCGCCGCTTCAGACGTCAAGTATCAAAAACTGGTACTTTACAGGAATATAGAAAGCGCGAATTTTATGAAAAACCAAGCGTAAGACGCAAAAAGAAGTCTGAAGCTGCAAGAAAACGCAAATATTAAAAGAGGGTGTATGTATGAGTCTTCTTGAGCGTTTGAATCAAGATATGAAACAAGCGATGAAAAATAAAGAGAAAGACCGCCTCTCTGTTATTCGCATGATTAAAGCATCATTGCAAAATGAATCGATTAAACTCGGCAAAAGCGAATTGACGGAAGAAGAGGAATTGACCGTTCTTTCTCGAGAGTTAAAGCAACGGAAAGACTCCCTCCAAGAGTTTGAAAATGCAGGTCGTTCAGATTTAGTCGAAAAAGCAAAAGCAGAAATTGAAGTATTATCGGAATATATGCCTGAGCAATTATCAGAAGAAGAATTATTGGAAATCATCAAGACGACGATAGCAGAAGTCAATGCAGCGTCAAAAGCTGATATGGGTAAAGTTATGGGAGCCGTCATGCCGAAAGTCAAAGGGAAAGCCGACGGTTCAGTCGTCAATAAATTAGTGAAAGATTTGCTTTCATGAATACAAAGCTTGCCGTAAAGACGGTAAGCTTTTTTGGCATATAGAGGACAAAGGCTTTCTATCCATATAATTTGAGCAGTTTTTCTTTTGACATGATTAAATATTTCGGAGACTTTTTCAAACTTTCAAGGCGAAACTGAATAATCAAATACATAGGAGCAAATGTTAATTGTTTAAACCACTTATAAACGGAATTTTTAATATCGAACTTTTCAAACCCCAATCGTTCCGAACCTTTATTTAAAATCGTAATTCCGATAATTCCTTTTATATTTCCAAATTCTTTATGATCCCGCAAATATTTTACAATGTTAGGCAAATCCTTTTGAACCTTGTTGTAAATGTATCTCCCTTTCTTAATTTCACTTTCCAATCGATTCAGTTCTTTCAACAAGCAGACGTTATGAAGATGAATTTTTAAGAGAAGATCATTTTTTTTGATGATTGTGCCATCCGAAAGAAGAATTTCCCTTCCCTTATATTTTGTTAATCGAACTCGGAAAATGCTGCGGTTATGATCTTTATCTTTGACATATTCAAGCCGCGTACAAAGGTAATAAATAGGATCCAATAGACTCCAAAATACAAAAAAACAATAACTTAGCCTCCCCATTTGCACCACCCTTCTCTTTTGAAACTCCTTACAATTTAAGTTTTCAGCATAAAATTGCTTTTATTTATAGAAAAAAAAGGATTTTTACCGAATAGCTGCTGAAAAATAACAAAAACTTTTAAAGAATTCGATCTGTAACATAGGTGAGCGATATGAAAAACGTTTTGTTTCTTCCATTTTTAAATATCCCTTCAGGCCACCATCAAACAGCTGATGCTTTAATGGATGGGTTGCTACAGCTTGACCCAGACATTCATTGCGAAAAAATGGATCTCCTGTCATCAAAATTTGGAAAGATGGAAAGGGTGATTTCTTCCTTTTATTTGCAATGGATTGGCCGGTTTCCTAAATCATATAGCCATATGTACAGCCGGTCTGTGCTTGCTGATCGAAAGTACGCAAAGAGGTTTTTCCATTATGAGGCACTTTTTCTCCGACATTTAAAAAAGATCATTGATGATTTTCATCCGAGAATGATTGTTTGCACACATGCTCTCCCTTCCTACTTGCTTGCCAGGCTGAAAGCATCGTTTCAAATGAACATCCCTGTGATCAATGTGTACACAGACTATTTTATTCATCATCTTTGGGGCAAAAAAGAAATTGACTATCATTTCGTCGCTCATTCATATATGAAGGATTATTTACGGGAAAAAGGGGTCAAAGAAGAGCAAATATTTGTGACAGGCATTCCTGTCCATCCAAAATTTACAAAAGAAGAAGATCGTTTGCGCGGCATGCGTTTTCACTGCGGGTTAATTTCCGGGGGCAGCACAGGCATCGGTTCTTTAGAAATGATTACGGAAAAAATCAGACGTGATGATGACATCCATTATTTTGTGCTTTGCGGCAAAAACAAAAAGCTGTATGAGCGATTAATCAAACAAAACAACCCGAGAATTACCCCGTTATCATATATTTCTTCAAGAGAGCAGATGAACGATTTGTATAATCGCGTCGATTTTATAATGACGAAACCGGGGGGCGCGACAGTCAGCGAATGTTTGTACAAAAAGCTCCCCATTTTTGTGTACCATACTCTTCCGGGGCAGGAAGAAATCAATTTTGAGAAATTAAAAAAATTTGGAATGGTGTTTGATTTTAAACATTGGCAAGAGGAAACAAAAATTTCTCCTTCCATTCTTCGTGTGCTGCATTCCAAACAATTATCAGACTTTTTAACAAAAGTGGAGGAATATCATAAAAGTTTATCTCCTCTCGAACCGGCTGGATTGATCAAACGTTTAATGAAGGAATAGCTCCTGGAAGCCAAATAAGCTTCCAGGAAAAAATTTGTTTGGAAATCAATTATCGATAAAGGGATGATCCGCCCTCTACAAATTCTTTTGCTTTTTGCTTCAAACCTTCCTGAACGATATCAGAATCACTTTGACCGGCCATTTTTCTCAAATTGTGGGAAATTTTCATGGAGCAAAATTTTGGACCGCACATCGAACAAAAATGGGCGATTTTCGCTCCGTCAGCCGGCAAAGTTTCGTCATGGTAATCGCGTGCCCGTTCCGGATCGAGTGAAAGGTTAAATTGGTCGTTCCAGCGAAATTCAAAACGCGCCTTTGACAAAGCATCATCCCTTATTTGGGCGCCTGGATGCCCTTTTGCCAAATCTGCGGCATGGGCTGCAATTTTATAGGCAACAACACCTTGGCGCACATCTTCTTTATTTGGGAGACCTAAATGCTCTTTCGGAGTTACATAACATAGCATGGCCGTTCCGTACCAGCCGATCATTGCTGCTCCAATGGCCGAAGTAATATGATCATAGCCTGGGGCAATATCGGTTGTCAACGGACCGAGGGTATAAAAAGGAGCCCCTTTGCAAATTTCATTTTCCAAATCAACATTTTCCTTAATTTTATGCATTGGAATGTGTCCAGGACCTTCAATCATAACTTGGACATCATGTTTCCAGGCGATTTCCGTCAATTCACCGAGCGTTTTCAATTCGGCAAATTGCGCTTCATCATTGGCATCCCGAATAGATCCAGGACGCAAACCGTCACCTAATGAAACGGCAATATCATATGTTTTTAAAATTTCGCAAATTTCTTCAAAATGGGTGTATAAAAAGTTTTCTTGATGATGCGCGAGACACCACTGCGCCATGATCGAACCGCCGCGGGAAACGATTCCGGTCGTCCGATTGACTGTCAAAGGTATATAATGAAGCAGCACGCCGGCATGGATGGTAAAATAATCGACGCCTTGTTCTGCTTGTTCGATTAATGTGTCGCGGTAGATTTCCCATGTTAACTCTTCAGCAACGCCATTAACTTTTTCGAGCGCTTGGTAAATCGGAACGGTTCCAACCGGTACGGGCGAGTAGCGGATGATAAATTCTCTTGTTGCATGAATATTTTTCCCTGTTGAGAGATCCATGATCGTATCAGCACCCCAGCGAATGGCCCAAAGCATCTTCTCAACTTCTTCTTCGATTGACGATGTTACAGCTGAATTGCCGATGTTGGCATTAATTTTTACATGAAAATTCCGGCCGATGATCATCGGTTCACTTTCCGGGTGATTAATATTGGACGGGATGATGGCCCTGCCGGCGGCAACTTCTTGACGAACAAATTCAGGATCCATGTTTTCACGAATGGCCACAAACTCCATCTCAGGGGTGATGATCCCTTTTTTTGCATAGTGCATTTGTGTAACGACAGCACCTTTTTTGGCTTTGAAAGGCTTTCGATGAAAAGGTGTGGTAATATTTTGATCTTCCTCCTTGCGGAATCCATTATCTTCCGGCTTTACCTGGCGCCCATCATATTCCACAACATCATGACGGTCTAAAATCCACTGTTTGCGCACAGCCGGCAACCCTTTATGAATATCTGCTTGAAAATCAGGATCTGTGTAGGGGCCGCTCGTGTCGTAAACTTTTATAGGTTCATTTTCAAATGTTCCCGCTTCCGTTTTCGTGGGAGTTAATTGAATTTCCCGCATCGGAACGCGAATGTCGGGTCTTGATCCAGTCACATAAATTTTTTTGCTTGCTGGGAACTGCATGTCATCGAAATAATGTTTCATTTTTTCTCCTCCTCCATTTTTTATCTGAAGATGTGCATAGAGAATAGGAGGGGAGATGTTAAAAATAAAAACGGGTTCGCTTTAGCGCAAACCCGATCGATTCAATATAGACAAAGAAGGCAATACAAAAACTCCCGCTACCTACTTCCCTACGCTGGCATCATCCAGATCAGGTTCAAAGGGTTGAAGAACTTTAGACGCGTTCTTCTCTCAGTCCAGCTAATTGGACACCCCTAGTAGATGGTTATAGTGTTTTTTTAAATAATAACATAATGTCAAAATAATGAAAATAGTTTTTTTGTTTCATGGCATTTTTACAGTATCGTTGATTTCTGAAACTTTCTGCACATTTGCTCGTAATAATATTCATCACAACAAGGGAGGGAGAGGCCTGAAGCCAAATAAATTTTTTGCTTTTTGCATTCTGTTTTTCATTCTGTCCTTTGTTTTCCCGTCTTTTTATGAGGTCAAATCCTTCGAAAGGCCTGTTTTTGCCGAAGCGATGGCGGATCGCGACATCGATTTGATGGATGCAAATAACTTGCAGGCAGATGATACGCTTTCTGAAAAAATGGCAAAGTTTCTAACAAACCAATATGTCATTCCGGTTTTATTATCATTTGGGTGTTTAGGGCTCATTTTAGAATTATACCGTCCTGGATTCGGTGCACCCGGCTTCATTGGACTGACCTCGCTGTTTTTGTTTTTTTACGGTCATCATATTGCCGGTCTGGCAGGCTGGGAAACTGTTATGTTGTTTGCGGCTGGAAGTATGCTCCTTCTCCTGGAATTTTTTTTACCCGGAGGGATTACTGGAACGATCGGGTTGATTTTAGTGGTTTTAAGTTTGCTGTTTGCAGCTGAAAACATTGGGCATATGGCCGTTTCCTTGTTGATTGCGGGATCTGTTTCCTTTTTAGCGATATTTATTATGTCAAAGGTGATAGGAAAACGTATGAAGTGGTTTAAAAAAATCATTTTACAAGATTCGACTAGTACGGAAAAAGGCTATGTATCCAATCAAACCCGTACTGATTTAATCGGCAAACAAGGTGTAGCGCTAACTGTATTGCGGCCTTCAGGAACCGTCATGATCGACAATGAACGGCTCGATGTTGTTACTGAAGGCACCTATATTGATCAAGGCAAAAAAGTTTTAGTGGTGAAGGCAGAAGGACCCCGGATTGTTGTCAGGGAAATCAACTAAAAAATAGGAGGTATAGAAATGGATCCTTCCGTTTATCTCATGATGGGTCTTATCGTGATTGCGCTTATTTTCTTGGCGATTTTATTCTCCTTTGTCCCTGTTATGCTTTGGATCTCCGCTCTGGCAGCGGGGGTGAGAATCAGCATTTTTACACTGATTGGCATGAGGCTGCGCAGAGTGATTCCAAGCAGAGTGATCAATCCGCTGATTAAAGCTCATAAAGCCGGTTTAAATGTTACAACAAATCAATTGGAAAGCCACTATTTGGCAGGCGGAAATGTAGATAGGGTTGTCAACGCATTAATCGCTGCCGAAAGGGCAAACATTGAGCTGAGTTTTGAACGCTGCGCCGCCATTGATTTGGCAGGAAGAGACGTGTTGGAAGCGGTTCAAATGAGCGTGAATCCGAAAGTGATTGAGACTCCATTTATTGCCGGTGTTGCCATGGATGGAATAGAAGTAAAAGCAAAGGCGCGCATTACGGTAAGAGCGAACATCGACAGATTGGTCGGCGGTGCAGGAGAAGAAACAATCATTGCCCGTGTTGGTGAAGGGATTGTCAGCACAATCGGTTCATCCGATGACCATAAAAAGGTGCTTGAAAATCCCGATATGATATCCCAAACAGTATTAAATAAGGGCTTGGATTCTGGAACAGCTTTTGAAATTTTATCAATTGACATCGCTGATGTTGATATTGGCAAAAACATTGGCGCCATCTTGCAAACAGACCAAGCGGAAGCAGATAAAAACATTGCGCAAGCTAAAGCAGAAGAGCGCAGGGCGATGGCTGTGGCGAGAGAACAAGAGATGCGCGCACGCGTTGAAGAAATGCGGGCAAAAGTAGTTGAAGCGGAAGCCAAAGTTCCGCTGGCGATGGCCGAAGCTTTAAAATCCGGAAATATCGGAGTGATGGATTATATGAATATGAAAAATATTACTGCTGATACGAACATGCGCAATGCAATCGGAAAAATAACAAAAGACCCTTCCGGAGAAGAAGACGAATGACCGCATAATGGATCAGGGAGGTGCACTGTTGGAATTTTTTGAAAATCCTATTGTTGTTTTAGTTAGTATCGCTGTTCTTTTCACATTGTTCGGAAAACGAAACAAAAAAGAACAACGCCCGGGCAAAAAAAATAAGCGTTCCCAAAAGCAGCCGAAGGATAGACAAACATCCAGCCGGCAAGGAAAACGCAAAATAATCCATCATCCTGTAAGTAAAACAATCATAGAGAAAACAGAAAAAGAATGGAAAAATACGAAAACTTTATATGAAAAAACAGAAAGAAAAGCTGTTCCGACAAGAGAAGTACAGAATGGCAAAATGGTTAAAAGGGACGTTCGCTCTCGTCTTCCGAAAGGCTCTGCCGTAGATGGGATCATATGGAGCGTCATTATCGATGAGCCCCGATCCAGAAAGCCGTATCAAGCGAAATTCAGAAAATAATGGTGTTAATCCCCCCTTCTTTCTCATACATATGAGGATGAGGGGGGTTCTCTTATGGGCAAAAAATGGCATCAGCGCATCAAAAGACTGTTGACAGAAAAAATGCAGCTGCCGGCTGACGTCATGATGGATCTTCCCCGCATTACGATGATCGGAACATTGCACATCTACATAGAAAACCACAGCGGATTGCTGACATTTACAGATAAAGAAATTCGAATTTTGCTAAAACAAGGACAGCTACTCATCAAAGGAAGCAATTTTGTTATGAAAGCCATTTTGCCCGAAGAGCTGCTTGTGGAGGGCAAAATTGACCAAGTCATTTATCTTGATCAGTAGGGGGATAAAAATGCAGAATCGCTCGTTCTATTTTTTTGCCGGAATTGTACAAGTTTTGGCAAAAGGCAGAGATTCCGAACGGATGCTGAATGATTGCCTGCGGCATGGAATGATGGTGTTGGATGTCAAAAGGCTGGATAACGGCACCATTTCATTTTTTATTCGCTTAAAAGATGTACATGCTTTCAGAAAAGCAGTTCGGAAACATGAATGTAAATGCACCTTTCATCAAAGAAAGGGTTTGCCGTTCCTTTTGAAAAAATCGCGGAAAAATCTCGGTTTTGTTGCAGGGGCAGTAAGTTTTGTATTCATTACATTTCTATTATCCAATATGATTTGGGGAATCGAAATAAAAGGAGCAGATCCGAAGACAAAGCATTTAATTCAAAAAGAATTGGACAAAATAGGAATAAGAAAAGGAACATTGCAATTTTTGACTCCCAGCTATGAAACGGTACGCAATCGCATTTTAAGCGAAGTAGAGGGGATTGCATGGATCGGGGTGAAAACGGAAGGAACAACCTTTCATTTGGAAGTGGCCGAGAAGAAGCAAGAGGAAAAAACGAAACAATCAGGCCCACAGCATCTGGTTGCTGCGAAAAAAGCAGTAATCGCAAAAATGTTTGTTGAAAAAGGACAACCATTGGTGGATGTCCATGATTTTGTAAAAAAAGGACAAATTTTGGTTTCCGGTATCATAGGAGAAGGAGACTCTGTTCGAAAAGTGGCGGCCAAAGGAGAAATATTTGGCGAAACTTGGTACATTTCAAAAGTGGAGGTGCCGCTGACATCCACTTTTCAACTGTTTACAGGGCGTTCCAAAACAAAACATTTTCTTGACTTTTTAGATATTTCCATTCCGGTCTGGGGGTTTTGGGGGAATGAGGAAAAAGGGTATAAACAGTATGTGATCGAGGAAAGCAGACACCCATTAAAAATTTTGCAATGGGAATTGCCTGTTTTTTACAAGAGAGAGACGATCCGGGAAACCGAACATTATAAAAGAAAATATACAATAAATGAGGCAAGATCTAAAGCGATTGCAGCTGGAAAACGAGATTTAGCCGAAAAACTTGGCGAAGATATTGAAATAAAGGGCGAAAAAGTTTTGCACGAAAACGTCGAGAATGGTAAAGTAAGATTGAAAATACACTTCCAAGTTATTGAAAACATTGTCAAAACAAAAAGAGTTCAGGGAGATTAGAGAATGACAGAAGATTTAGTCACTATAAGCCAAAGTTTAGAAAATCCCCATGAAGCGATTAGCTTATTTGGGATACAAGATGTGCATTTAAAAAGAATTGAAGAAGAATTAAATGTATCCATCATAACACGCGGCGAGGCAGTTTATGTTTCCGGTGAAAAGGAAAAAGCCGAATTGGTGGAAAACATCTTGAAGGCACTGCTATCCGTCATTCGCAAAGGAATTCCCATTACGGAACAAGATGTTCTTTATGCGACTAAATTAGCGAAAAACGGGACAATTGATGAGTTTGACTCCCTTTATGATGAAGAAATTGCAAAAAATGCAAAAGGAAAACCCATTCGTGTGAAAACACTTGGCCAAAGGAAATATATCCATGCCATTAAAAAACATGATTTGGTCTTTGGAATCGGACCGGCAGGAACAGGTAAAACATTTTTAGCAGTTGTTATGGCTGTCAATGCTCTAAAAAATGGTTATGTCCATAAAATCATTTTAACAAGGCCGGCCGTGGAAGCGGGGGAAAATTTAGGATTTTTGCCCGGGGATTTAAAGGAAAAGGTGGACCCTTATTTAAGACCGCTTTACGATGCGCTTCACGACATTTTGGGCGTTGATCATACAGAACGATTAATCGAAAGAGGAACGATAGAGATTGCTCCTTTGGCATACATGAGGGGAAGAACCCTTGAAGACTCTTTCGTTATTTTGGACGAGGCTCAAAACACGACAACGAAGCAAATGAAAATGTTTTTAACCCGATTAGGGTTTGGATCGAAAATGGTGATTACAGGCGATCTTACCCAAGTGGATTTGCCAAAAGGGATCAAATCGGGACTTCTGGAGGCCAATGAAAAATTATCGAACATAAAAGGGATATCATTCGTATATTTAGAACAGACAGATGTCGTTCGGCATCCGCTAGTGTCCAAAATTATTGCGGCTTATGAAAAATGAGAGGACCCGTTCCACAAGATCGGGTCGTTTTTGCTTCAACAATGAAGGAGGTGCTGCAAAAAGTGAGAAAAAAATTAGGGCGAACCTCGCAAAAAAAAGAAAAACAGCCAATATGGCCATTTTTTTGGAAAATCCAATCGCTGCACCTTTTTTTATATCCAATTATCGGGATTATCATGTTTTCCGTTTTATTTACCAGTGTAAAACCAGACACGTTCCATGCTAAATTGTTTTCCGTATCAGATCAGACGATTTATGCGCCCGTCACAGTAGTGGATCAGGAAATGACGGAAAAGAGAAAGGAAGAAGCGGCTGAAAGCGTCGAAGACCAATATGTCCTTAAAAAGGAATATGCGGATAACAGCGTCGATTTGGTCGAATCTTTTTTTGACGCTATTGGCGAAGCCTCTTCCGCTGACGGACAAAGCAATCAGGAAGCCGGCAATGAGGCGCAGCTTGACAAATTAAAGACTATTTTGGGAGAGACATACGAAAAATATTCCGAAAATGTGTATTTGCCTCTTTTAGCCGCTGATGAACAGCAGCGGTCGCTGGCCAAAGATGCGGTTGTCACGGCTGTAAACGAAATCATGAACGAACCGATCCCGTCGGAAAAATTAAATGAAGCTAGAGATAAAGTCAAAGAAAAACTTCAATACGTGAATCTGCCTGAGAAGATCAGGGCCGCAGCTGAGGAAATTGGCAGAGGCGCTATTATTTCCAACTATGTATTCGATCCGCAGGCAACTGATGAAAAACGCGAAGAAGCAAAAGAAAAGGTACAGGAAGTGCAAATTAAACAAGGGCAGATCATTGTTGAGGAAGGCCAATTAATTGATCGGGAAGTGTATCGGAAACTGGAGCTTCTCGGTCTTTTGGATAATAAATATACGTTTCAGCCTCTTTTTGGGCTATTCATTTTAATTGTTTTAACGCTTGCTTATCTTGCCTATTTTTTTGAAAAAGATGATAAATTATTTGTTATTAACAAAAACAAGGCTCTTCTTCTGTTTACCATCATATTAGCCTTTACTTTAGCCGTTATGAAAATCATCGGCTTATTTCAAAAAATGGATTATTCTCAAATTGGGTTTATCGTTCCCGTGGTGGTTGGGGTGATGCTGACGAAATTATTGATCAGCGACAAGCTGGCTTTTGTGAGCAGCCTCATCTATGCATTGTGCGGAAGTTTCATTTTTAACGAAGGTGTAACCGGAACATTTAATTTCACAATCGGACTCTACTATTTATGCGGGTGTATTGCAGCGATTTTATTTTTGGGGGAACATAATGTCCGTTCAAAAATTTTGCAGACGGGTCTCTTTGTGTCCATTGTCAACATCGTTGTCATTACCTCTATTTTATTCATACAAAATGGAATTTATTCTAGTTTGGAAATAGGCTCTTATTTCTTAATGGCCGTTGTTTCAGGGGTTGCCTCTTCCGTTTTGTCGATCGGTTTATTGCCATTTTTTGAATCTGGGTTTGGCATTTTATCATCCATGAAGTTAATCGAATTGTCGAATCCGAATCATCCTTTATTGAGGAAAATTTTAACAGAGGCACCTGGAACGTATCATCACAGTGTAATGGTTGCCAACTTAGCCGAATCGGCATGTGAGGCAATCGGGGCCAATGGGCTTTTAGCAAGAGTTGGAAGTTATTATCATGATATCGGCAAAACAAGACGGCCTCATTATTTTATAGAAAATCAAATGAACATGGAAAATCCGCACGACAAGCTGTCGCCGCAGCTTAGCAAAAACATCATTATCGCACATGCGGAAGAAGGAGCCGAAATGTTAAGGAAGCATAAAATGCCGAAAGAATTTATTGACATTGCCCAGCAGCATCATGGAACATCCCTTTTAAAGTTTTTTTACCACAAAGCTCAGGAAAACAGCGATCAGCCTGTATTGGAAAGCGAATTCAGATATCCCGGTCCAAAGCCGCAAACTCGTGAAGTTGCCGTTATATCCATTGCCGACAGCGTTGAAGCAGCTGTAAGGTCATTAAAAAATCCTACGCCTGACAAAATTGAAAAACTTGTTCGCTCCATCATAAAAGACAAACTGCAAGACGGCCAATTTGATGAATGCGATCTCACCTTGAAAGAGCTTGAGCTTGTTGCAAAATCTTTATGTGAGACGTTGAAAGGAATTTTCCATTCAAGAATTGAATATCCAGATTTTCAAGAAAAGAAGGTGAAAAAAGCATGAGGCTTTGCATTGATATTGTCGATCAGACCGAAACATTAACAATGGAAGAACTGCAAACAGTGGAAGGTTTGCTTCAATTTGCTGCTGAAGAACAGCGCGTTCCCCATAATGCGGAAGTATCCGTCACATTTGTTACAAATGAGGATATCCGGGTCATTAATCGTGATTATCGGGGAAAAGATCAGCCGACTGATGTGATTTCATTTGCTTTGGAGGAAATGGGGGAGGATGAAGTGAAAATTGTTGGGGCGGAAGTTCCCCCTCATTTAGGAGATATTATTATCTCAGTTGAAAAGGCAAGAGAGCAGGCCAAAGATTACGGACACTCTTTTCAGCGGGAAATTGGTTTTTTAGCTCTCCATGGCTTATTGCATCTGTTAGGCTATGATCATATGACCGAAGAGGATGAAAAAGAAATGTTTTCGATACAAAAGGAAATACTGGAAAAATACGGATTAAGAAGAACGATCTAAAATGAGGCGCTTTTTGAAAAGTGTTATTTATGCATTGGAAGGGATTGCTTCAACCGTTAAATCGGAAATAAACTTCCGCATTCATTTGCTGGTCGCCGCATTAGTCATCATTGCCGGATTTTATCTAAACATAAGTTTGTTCGAATGGGTGATCGTTTTATTGCTCATTGGCGGCATGCTCGCATTTGAACTTGCCAACACCGCCATTGAACGAATCGCTGACTTTGTCTCGAAAGACTATCATCCTCTTGTCAAAGCAGCAAAAGATGCAGGTGCAGGAGCCGTTTTAGTTTACGCTTTTGTTTCGGTTATAATAGGAATCATCATCTTTGTTCCAAAAATTGTTCAACTTTTGCAGTGAAAAATGTAGAATTTTCTGAAAAAATAACCATGAAAATGATGGAAATATGATGTACAATATATAGTAAAGTTGTGAAAGGATGGATAGCGTGGATTTGAAACAATTAATTGAAGAAGCGAAAGCGGCAAGAGAATTGGCTTATGTTCCTTATTCAAGGTTCAAAGTCGGTGCAGCACTTCTTACTAAAGAAGGAAAAATATACAAGGGCTGCAATATTGAAAATGCAGCATATTCCATGTGCAATTGTGCTGAGAGAACGGCTATTTTTAAAGCAGTTTCAGAAGGGGACAAAGAATTTGCTGCCATTGCTGTAGTTGCCGATACGGATCGCCCCGTAACTCCTTGTGGAGCTTGCAGACAAGTAATATCAGAACTTTGCCCAAAGGATATGAAAGTAGTAATGGCCAATCTGAACGGAGCAGTTGACATAAAAACGGTCGAACAACTTTTGCCGGGAGCCTTTTCATCGGAGGATTTACATGAATAACAGCGGATATAAATCAGGGTTCGTTTCCATTATCGGGCGTCCAAATGTCGGCAAATCTACCTTTCTTAACAGAGTCATTGGCCAAAAAATAGCCATCATGAGCGATAAACCGCAAACAACGCGCAATAAAATTCAAGGGGTATATACGACAGAATCTGCACAAATTATATTCATTGACACTCCAGGGATTCATAAGCCTAAGCATAAATTGGGCGATTTCATGATGAAAGTGGCTCATAACACGCTGAAAGAAGTCGACTTGATTTTATTTATGATCAACGCTGAAGAGCGGTTGGGCCGCGGTGACGAATTTATTATGGAGCGTCTAAAAGAAACGGATACCCCTGTCTTTTTAGTTATAAATAAAATTGATCGCGTTCATCCGGATGATCTGCTCCCGCTGATTGATCAATATAGAGAACGTTTTGATTTTCAAGAAATCGTACCCATTTCTGCCCTGCAAGGCAACAATGTGGAAGCATTATTGGATCAAATTCAATCCTATTTGCCGGAAGGTCCGCAGTACTATCCTAGCGATCAAGTAACAGATCATCCGGAACGGTTCATCATTTCCGAATTAGTGCGTGAAAAAGTGCTGCAATTAACTCGAGAAGAGGTCCCGCATTCTGTCGCCGTTGTCATCGACTCGATTGAAAGAAGGGAAAATAAGGCAGTGTATGTTGCTGCTACCATTGTTGTTGAAAGAGATTCCCAAAAAGGAATCATAATTGGAAAACAAGGAAAAATGCTAAAGGAAATCGGGAAAAGAGCAAGGGTTGATATCGAAAACTTGCTTGGTTCAAAAGTGTTTTTGGAGCTTTGGGTGAAAGTTCAAAAAGATTGGAGAAATCGTTTGTCGCAGCTTCGCGATTTCGGATTCAGGGAAGACGAGTATTGAGGATTAACAAATTTTGTGTAACATGAAATGGAGTCAAATCGGCTATGATAACAATAAATTGGATATAGCGTGCGAACTATGACAGAGAGGTGGGGTAATATGTTAGATTTTACCTGGAAATTATTCGAAAATACAGGTAATATTGACACATATCTCCTTTTTAAAGAAATTGAAAAGGAGCGCATGGAACAACCCGATGTGAAGGAGAAAGAACGGTCAAAATTAGATTTTCCTGTTTTATAGTGCTGTATCCAATAGGATGGTGGAAAAATGTTTGTCAAATCTGAAGGAATCGTCATACGTACAACAGATTATGGAGAGACCAATAAGGTAGTTACAATATATACACGCGAATTTGGGAAAGTTGGAGTAATGGCAAGAGGGGCAAATAAGCCGAATAGCCGCCTCTCTGCAGTTACCCAACTTTTTACGTATGGAAACTTTTTATACCAGAAATCGTCCGGATTGGGGAGCTTAAATCAGGGAGACATTCTTGAATCATTCAGGGGCATTAAAGAAGATATTTTTTTAACAGCATATGCGTCTTATATCGTGGAATTACTGGATAAAGGAACAGAGGACAGGGACAGAAATCCTTTTTTGTTTGAACATTTATATCAGACGCTTTTATTATTAAACGAGGGAATGGATCCTGAAATATTAACAAACATATTTGAAGTGAAAATGTTGAATGTCCTTGGTTTATATCCTGAATTAAATCAATGTGCCATTTGCCAAAAAAAAGATGGCAAATTTCGTTTTTCGTTGAGGGAGAACGGTTTGATTTGTCATCGCTGCGCAGGCAGAGATCCGTACAGTTTGGAAGTATCAGAGAGGGCTTTAAAGCTTTTGAGGCTGTTTTATTTCATTGATTTAAAGCGCATTGGGCAAATTTCCGTAAAACCCGAAACAAAAAAAGAACTGCGGTTTATTCTTGATCAATATTATCATGAGTTTGCCGGGCTGAATTTAAAATCTAAAAAATTTTTAAACCAGCTTGACAGTTTGAAAGAAAAACTGTAAATCATATAAATGGGCATCATTCAAAAAGCGAAATCCAACGGGGATGAGGGTCGCCAAAGATTTGATCCGAATTTTAATGGTCTTGCGAAATGAAATTGAACATAATAAAATCATTTTATAAGTAAATCATATAAAGATCATGCGGTGAAGGAAAGGAGTACTTGCAATTCCCATATAAAGCGACCTTAGGATGGTGCGAGCTAAGGGATGGGGTGCAGGGAACGGCGTTCTGGAGCAATAAGTGCTTGAGAGGCTGAACAATTTTCAGCAAGTAGGGTGGAACCGCGGGCTATATCCCGTCCCTATGCAAAGTGTGGATTGCTTTGCATAGGGGCGTTTTTTGTTTGGCAATAGCCGAACATGAGCGAACCCGTTTATTTGTTTGAATGGCCATTGCCGTTGCAACGTCCAAAACATTCCGAGTCTATGGTTCACTTTTGTTCTTTACAAAATAAATGGAGGTGCCGATTCATGAATGTTCAGGAAATGATTTTGGCTTTACAAAAACATTGGGCAGATCACGGATGTATTTTAATGCAGGCTTATGACGTAGAAAAGGGGGCTGGCACGATGAGCCCTTACACGTTTCTTCGTTCCATCGGACCTGAACCATGGAATGTCGCCTATGTAGAGCCGTCCAGAAGGCCAGCGGACGGACGTTATGGAGAAAATCCGAACCGTCTTTATCAGCATCACCAATTCCAAGTCATTATGAAGCCTTCTCCTAAAAACATTCAAGAAATTTATTTGGATTCTTTAAAAGCTTTAGGAATTAATCCGCTCGAACATGACATTCGCTTTGTGGAAGACAATTGGGAAAACCCTTCTTTAGGCTGTGCAGGACTTGGATGGGAAGTGTGGCTTGACGGGATGGAAATAACGCAGTTTACTTATTTTCAACAAGTAGGGGGGCTGGAATGCAAACCTGTTTCAGTCGAAATTACCTACGGAATAGAACGATTAGCCTCCTACATTCAAGAAAAAGAAAATGTATTTGATCTTGTATGGACGACGGGAGTTCTCTACCGGGATATTTTTTATCAACCGGAATATGAGCATTCCAAATATACGTTTGAAACTTCGGATACAGAGATGCTGTTTCAACTGTTTAATACGTATGAAAAAGAAGCACATAGGCAGATGGAATTAGGTCTCGTCCATCCGGCTTATGACTATGTGCTGAAATGCTCTCACACATTTAATTTGCTTGATGCAAAAGGGGCGATTTCTGTTACAGAACGAACTGGCTATATTGGGAGGGTGAGACATTTAGCCAGAAAAGTAGCCAAAACATTTTATGAAGAACGGGAAAAACTGGGATTTCCTTTATTAAAGGCAAAGGAGGCAGAAGACCATGAGTAAACGGGATTTGCTCATCGAAATTGGACTTGAGGAAATGCCTGCAGGGGTCGTTTTGCAGTCGATCGAACAGCTTTCAGAAAAAGTGGAAACTTGGCTGCGTGAAAACCGCATTTCATTCAAAACGCTAAAAAAATATTCGACGCCACGACGCCTTGCCGTCCTTGTAGAAGATGTTGATGAAAAGCAGGAAGACATAAAAGGAGAAGCCAAAGGGCCGGCGAAAAAAATAGCCCTTGACGAGAAGGGCAACTGGACGAAGGCCGCGGAAGGCTTTTGCCGCAGTCAAGGAGCCGCCGTCAACGAAATTTATTTCAAAGACGTAAACGGTGTCGAATACGCTTTTGTTCAAACGTTTAAAAAAGGGGAAGAAACAAAAGAACTTCTTTTTGGATTAAAGGACATCATTCAATCGCTCCATTTTCCGAAAAACATGCGCTGGGGAAACTGGGATCTTCGCTACATCCGACCGGTTCAATGGCTCGTTGTTTTGTTTGGCGAAGAAGTTGTCCCGATTTCTATTACGGATGTGCAAGCCGGCAATACAACAAATGGGCATCGATTTTTAGGCTCTCATTTGACCATCGCAGAACCGAAGCAATATGAAAAAATTCTTGGCGACCAATATGTCATTGCTGATTATGACAAACGAAAACAAATGATCTTGGCTCAATTAAAGCAAATGGAAGAAAGGCAAAATTGGACCATTCCTGTTGATCAAGAACTGTTAGAAGAAGTAACCAATTTGGTTGAATACCCGACTGTCTTATTTGGCTCGTTTGCGGAGGAGTTTTTAAAATTGCCGGAAGAAGTGCTTGTCACAACAATGAAAGAACATCAGCGCTACTTTCCAGTAAAAAACAAGGAAGGGAAACTTCTCCCTTATTTTGTAACAGTGAGAAATGGCGATCACCAACATTTAGACATCATTGCCAAAGGCAATGAAAAGGTGCTTCGGGCAAGACTTTCAGATGCCAATTTCTTTTATGAAGAAGATCAAAAACTTTCCATTGAGGAAGCGTTGGAGAAATTGAAAAGGATCGTTTTCCATGAGGAATTAGGCACAATCGGTGACAAGGTTAAAAGAATTGTGGCATTGGCGCGGAAACTTGCTGAAAAACTCGACTGTTCGAAAGAAGAAAAGGAATTGATCGAACGAACAGCTTCCATTTGCAAATTTGATCTCGTTACGCAAATGGTTTATGAATTTCCTGAACTTCAAGGAATCATGGGCGAAAAGTATGCGCAGTTAAAAGGAGAGCCCGAAGTGGTGGCCAAGGGGATCAATGAACATTATATGCCGCGGCATGCAACTGACAAAACGCCTGATACGACAGCTGGTGCGATTGTCGGGATCGCCGACAAGCTTGATACAATTGTCGGCTTTTTCTCGATCGGCTTGATCCCAACAGGTTCCCAAGACCCATATGCATTAAGGAGACAAGCAAGCGGAATTGTGCAAATATTGCGGGCCAAAAAATGGAGACTGCCCTTAGAAGAATTGTTTGATTTGGCCATTGATGAATATGAATTAGAAGAGGATGGCTCTTTAAAAGAGGAATTGAAGTCATTTTTCCAAATGAGAGTGAAATATGTTTTGCAGGAGGAACATATTCGCCACGATCTTATTGATGCTGTTCTTCAATCAACCTATCATGAAATCAATTCCTATTTTGATCGATCAGCCGTTTTGGCAGAGGAAAGCAAAACAGCCGATTTTAAAGAAACGATTGAAGCATTGTCCCGTGTTGTCAATATATCCGCCAAAGGACAAGCGGGGGAAATCAAGGAAGAACTGTTCCAAAAAGAGGAAGAAACTGCACTGTATCAAGCATACATGCAGCTGAAGGAAACGATGCCAAAGCTGAAACAAGAAGGCAGCTTTAAAGAAGCCTTTTTGAAGCTGAAACAATTAAAGCCTGTTATTAACAATTATTTTGAACATATTATGGTTATGGCCGAAGACGAAACAATAAAACAAAATCGGCTTTCGCAAATGGTTCAGCTCGCTGATGTGATCACATCTTTTGCGAAAATGAATGACATCATTGTAAAATAAATGAAACCGGGCGATTATCCTTATGGGTAATCGTCTTTCTTTCATCTTTTCCATTAAGCTTGAGGCTTCAGACCTTTTAAAATCATGGAAATTATATATAATGTTTGTAGGACAGAGCGTTTTCCAAGGTGGTGAGGACAATAGAGCTGAATAATCGACAGAAGCAAATATTGCAAATTGTGAAAGATCATGGTCCGATAACCGGCGAACATATCGCAGAGCGGTTAAAATTAACGCGGGCCACGCTTCGGCCTGATTTGGCGATTTTAACGATGGCTGGTTATCTTGATGCCAGACCGAGAGTCGGCTATTTTTATACAGGTAAATCAGGGGCGCATTTGCTGGCTGAAAAATTTCATAAATTAAAGGTAAAAGACTTTCAATCACTGCCTGTTGTGGTGAGTGATCAAGTATCTGTTTATGATGCAATTTGCACGATGTTTTTAGAGGATGTCGGCACTTTATTTGTTTTAGACAGCCAGTCTTTATTAGTCGGCGTTCTGTCAAGAAAAGACCTTTTAAGGGCAAGCATTGGAAAACAAGAATTAACGCAGATCCCGGTTAATATTATTATGACGAGAATGCCGAACATAACAGTTTGTCATAAAGATGATTCAATTATTGATGTAGCCAGAACGTTAATTGATAAGCAGATTGACGCACTGCCGGTTGTAAGGGAAGCTTCTGGGGGATATGAAGTGATCGGAAGGATTACGAAAACAAACATGACGAAAATATTGGTGCAATTAGTGGACGATGAAATCATTTAAAAAAGCGGGGGAGGAAAATGGCCATTCGAACGATTTACGTTGTATCGGATTCCGTTGGAGAAACAGCAGATCTTGTCGCAAAAGCAGCAATCAGCCAATTCAATGGCTCTCAATATGAAACAATTGTAAGAAGGATTCCTTATGTTGAAGATAAAAGCACAATTAAAGAAGTCATTGAATCGGCAAAAATGGAAAAAGCGATCATTTGTTTTACATTAGTAGTTCCTGAACTCCGGCAATATTTAATTGAAGAAGCAAATAAAGAAGGCGTTATTTACCATGATATTATTGGACCGTTAATTGATAAAATGGAGACATCCTATGGTATGAAGGCCAAGTATGAGCCGGGAACGGTCCGAAAGCTTGATGAAGATTACTTTAAGAAGGTGGAAGCCATCGAGTTTGCTGTAAAATACGATGACGGCCGCGATCCGCGCGGTATTTTGAAGGCTGACATTGTTCTTATCGGGGTTTCAAGAACTTCCAAAACACCTTTGTCGCAATATTTAGCACTAAAAAGATATAAAGTGGCCAATGTTCCGATCGTTCCGGAAGTGGAGCCGCCAGAAGAGCTGTTCCAGGTTTCAAAAGATAAATGCATCGGTCTGAAAATCAGTCCCGAGAAGCTGAACTATATACGGAAGGAACGGTTGAAACAGCTCGGTTTGAATGATCAAGCAGTTTATGCCAATATAGACCGGATCAAAGAAGAACTTGCCTATTTCGAAAAAATTGTAAAGAAAATTAATTGTTCGGTAATTGATGTCTCCAACAAGGCGGTTGAAGAGACGGCCAATTATATTCAAAATTTAATGATGAAAAGATAAAGAATGAAACAACATGCCTACTTTCAGCAAGAAGAGTAGGTTTTTTTTCACCGTGAGAAAAAAGAATGGAATATTGAAATACATTGTATTATAATAAAAAATTGTGATAAAATTACTCTTTTTAGGTTTAGACTAGAAAAAATACGAATAAACTATTTATAAGATATTGTCAAGGGGGTTGTAAAAAGAAAATTCGACAAACACTTGAAAGATTTTATTGATTTACAAGAAGGAATCTTTGAGGTGATGAAGAATAGAGAATAATGGCGAAAAAAATATCACTGTTTTCGTTGATGCCGATTCATGCCCGGTAAAAGAAGAAATTGTGTCGACAGCCAAAAAGTTTGCCGTTCCGGTATTGTTTATTGCCTCATACGCCCACGTGAAAAAAGACAGGAATCAAAATTGCTGGGTTTTTGTCGATATTGAGAAGGAATCTGTTGACATGTATATTTTAAATCATGTACGAAAAAACGATATCGTCATCACCCATGATATCGGCTTGGCCAGCATCTTGCTTCAAAAGTGTGCACACGTTCTCTCGCCGAGAGGAATTCTCTTTACAGAAGAGACAATAAATGCTCATCTTTATCTTCGATATGTTTCGGCAAAGGCTAGAAAAAACGGCCATTATGTCAAAGGACCAAAACAATTTCAACAAAAACATCAACATCATTTTATCATTTTGTTAGAAAAAATATTGTCGAATTATGCAGGGGATTTTAAAATTTATATAGAATAAATATGTACGGAGATGTTCATATGGGAAACAAAATTCCCGAAGAATTAATTGAAAAAGTTCAACATGCTGTTGATATCATCGATGTTGTCAGCGAATATGTCCAGTTAAAAAAACAAGGCCGCAACTATTTCGGGCTTTGCCCTTTTCATGGCGAAAATACACCTTCATTTTCCGTTTCGCCTGAAAAACAAATTTTCCATTGTTTCGGATGCGGGGCTGGCGGCAATGTTTTTTCATTTCTTATGCAAATAGAAGGATACAGTTTTATTGAAGCCGTCCAAGTTGTGGCTCAAAAAGCAGGTGTTGAACTGCCGGAAGACTCTTCCCTCTTGCAAGAACAAAAGACGATAAAAAACAGCCATGCGGAAGCAATGATTAACGCGCATGAGCTTTTAAAAAAATTTTACCATCATTTGCTTGTCAATACAAAGGATGGTCAAAAAGCTTTAGATTATTTGCTGCAAAGAGGGTTTACGATAGAACTGATCGAAAAATTCGAGATTGGCTATTCATTGAATTCTTGGGATTTTGCTTTCAAATATTTATCACAAAAGGGGTTTCATCCATCATTATTGGAGAGAGCCGGGCTTTTGATCCGCAAAGAATCTGATGGTTCCTATTTTGATCGATTCCGAAACAGGATTATGTTTCCGATTAAAAACCATCAAGGAAAGACGGTTGCGTTTTCCGGAAGGGCTCTTGGGGGCGAACAGCCGAAATATTTGAACAGTCCAGAAACCGATATTTTTCATAAAGGCCGTATTCTTTACAATTTTCATCAAGCAAGGCCTTATATTCGGAAACACCAAAAAGCGGTACTGTTTGAAGGGTTTGCCGATGTCATTTCTTCCGTTCATGCAGGCGTTGAAAACAGCATTGCTACGATGGGAACATCATTGACAGAAGAGCAGGCAAAACTACTAGGCAGAAGCGGAGCAACGGTGGTTATTTGCTATGACTCAGATTCAGCCGGTGTTGAAGCAACTTTCAGAGCAGCCAATATGCTGCAGGAAGCGAACTGTCACGTAAAGGTTGCTATGCTACCTGACGGCTATGACCCTGATGACTACATCAGAACGCACGGGAAGGAAAAATTTAGAGATGATGTAATAGGGGCAAGCGTTTCGCTTATGGCTTTTAAAATGAATTATTTTCGAAAAGGAAAAAATTTACAGGACGAAGACGAACAAAAGCAATATATCGAGCAGGTGATCGAGGAACTGAGCAGCCTTGAAAGCGAAATTGAGGAGGAGCTTTATCTCGCTCAACTTGCTGATGAATTTGCCATATCAAAAGAAGCTTTGAAATCGGTGCTTCATAAAAAAAAGAAAAAGAAAATACATCGCTCCAGCCAATTTGACGTTCAGCCGGCATTTATTCAACAGAAAGCACTTTTGCCCGCATACCATAATGCGGAGCGCTTACTCATTGCCCATATGCTGAAGAATAAGGATGTAGCTGAAAAGGTTTTGCATCAGCTTGGAATGAATTTTAATATTGAAGAGCATCGGGCAATTGCCTCCTATCTTTATGCGTTTTATGAGGATGGCAACAGCCCGGATATCAGCCTGTTTTTAAGCAAACTTTCCGATCGGACGCTAAGCAGAATTGTATCGGAGATTGCCATGATGACCGTTGGGGAAGAAGTAGCAGAACAAGAACTCAAAGATTATATAAAATGCGTCTTAAACCAGCAGAAATTGCTTAAGCTAAAAGAAAAGGAAGCTGAGAAGCGAGATGCCGAAAAGCGGAAAGATTATATAAAAGCCGCTGAAATTGCGATGGAACTGATTAAGCTGAAAAGAGCATTATCCTAAATTTACGTCAACTGTTTAACTCTGGAAGGAGGGGATCCGATGGCTAAAAAACAAGTTCACTCAAAAGAACTTGAGACGGAAGGAACTTTAGAAGAAGTAAAAAATCAGCTCATTCAAATTGGCAAGAAGCGCGGCGTCTTAACATACGAGGAAATTGCAGAGAAGATGGCAAATTTAGATCTTGATTCAGACCAAATGGATGAATTTTATGAATACATCAGCGAACAGGGAATCGAACTAATCAGCGAAAATGAAGATGTAGATGATTCTGATTTGCCTGATTTGGAAAAAGAAGATGAAGAAGAATTCGATTTAAATGATTTAAGCGTGCCGCCAGGTGTGAAGATCAATGACCCAGTAAGGATGTATTTGAAAGAAATCGGCCGCGTCGACCTTTTATCGGCTGATGAAGAAATTGAACTTGCCAAACGCATTGAGCAAGGAGACGAAGATGCAAAAAGAAGGCTTGCGGAAGCCAATCTGCGTCTTGTCGTCAGCATTGCCAAGCGGTATGTCGGCCGCGGGATGCTTTTTCTTGATTTGATTCAAGAAGGGAACATGGGCCTCATGAAGGCTGTCGAAAAATTTGACTACCGCAAAGGTTATAAGTTCAGTACCTATGCAACGTGGTGGATCCGCCAAGCGATTACGCGTGCAATAGCTGACCAGGCTAGAACAATTCGCATCCCTGTTCACATGGTGGAGACGATCAATAAACTGATCCGGGTTCAGCGGCAACTGCTGCAAGATCTTGGAAGGGAACCAACACCGGAAGAAATCGCCGAAGATATGGATTTAACACCGGAAAAAGTTAGAGAAATCTTAAAAATTGCCCAAGAGCCTGTATCGCTTGAAACACCGATTGGCGAAGAAGATGATTCGCATCTCGGAGATTTTATTGAAGATCAGGAAGCCACTTCGCCGTCGGAACATGCTGCATATGAATTATTAAAGGAACAGCTTGAAGATGTATTAGATACTTTGACAGACAGAGAAGAAAACGTGCTTCGCCTTCGTTTTGGCCTTGATGACGGCAGAACCCGAACTTTAGAAGAAGTTGGCAAAGTTTTCGGCGTCACCCGTGAAAGAATTCGGCAAATTGAAGCGAAAGCACTTAGAAAATTGCGTCATCCTAGCCGAAGCAAACGTTTGAAAGACTTTTTGGAATAATCAATGATTATGACATGGCAGACTTTTGTCTGCCTTCCTTTCACGTTGTGTAAACGTTATCAGCTTACACTATATTTTACTGAATCTTCTTTCAGTTTGCAAATGGCTTTTGATGGATTTTTTTTGGCGAATTTTTTGTCTAATTCGTGAACATAAAGAAGAACTTCATTTAAAGGGTTTTCCTGCACGGAAAATTAAAGTAAAATAGAGGTTGTTTAGATATTTTTGCGCTTTCTTTGGATATCAGTTTTTCCAATGATATTCGCATTTTCGACATGCACTGAAAAAAGAGAAAGCAAATGTACGGTACATAGGGGAGGTTACAAAATGAATCGTAATCCGCTTATTCCATTTGTATTAATCTTTATTTTCGGAATTGGACTAATGATTGTATTTTCGTTCATCGGCTTAGACAATCAAAAAGAGATGGCGGAAAAAGAAAAAGGTGGCGGACAAAAGACAGAAGAGGTCGCCAATGCGAAGCCGGAAGATATTTTTAAACAAAATTGCGCCTCTTGCCACGGACAAAATTTTGAAGGCGGAGCTGGCCCTTCCTTAAAAGGAATTGGCGACAAATTGTCCGTAGATGAGATTAAAACAACCATTCAAAACGGACGAGGCATGATGCCTGGTGGATTGGTCCCGGAAGAAAAGCTTGATGAAATGGCGGAATGGGTATCAAAAATTAAATAACGCAAATGGTTAAAAAAGTCTTCCTAAGCGGAGGACTTTTTTCTTACCTATTCTCTTATCGATAATGAAATGAAAGGTGAAAAAAATGGAGAAGATCCAGCTTTCCAAAAGGCTGCTAGAGGTTGCCAAATACGTTCCGGAAAACTCTATAACAGCCGATATAGGTTCAGACCATGCTTTATTGCCATGTTATTTAATACAACAAAAAATTGCAAAAAAAGCGATTGCCGGCGAGATCAATGAAGGGCCTTATCAAACGGCTAAAAGGCAGGTGGAAAAATGCGGATTGCAGCATTTGATTTCCGTTCGCAAGGGAGACGGGTTATCTATTATAGAAAACGACGAGCCTACATGTGTTGTTATTGCGGGGATGGGAGGCTCCTTAATCCAAAAAATTCTTGAAGAAGGAAAAGAGAAATTAAAAAAAGCAGAACGGCTGGTACTGCAGCCAAATATTCATTCGATAGAAGTTCGCAAATGGCTGCTTCAACATGATTGGGAATTGGATCATGAATCGATTTTAGAAGAAGATGGGAAAATTTATGAAGTGTTGGCAGCGAAAAGAGGAGACGGCCGAAAACCATATGAAAACATGCCGATGGCGTCCGCATTGTTGATGGGGCCATTTTTGATGAAAGAAAAAAGTCCAGTGTTCCGAAAAAAATGGAATCACGAATTAAAGCATTGGCAAAGCGTTTTAAAACAACTTGAAAATGCAGAGGAAACGAAACAAATTTTCGATAAAAAGGAAGAAATTCAACAAACGATTTTGGCTATCAAGGAGGTTATCTAAATGCTGAAAACGGCAAACGGTCAACAGATCGTACAACTGTTTGAAGAATTTGCGCCAAAAAGCTATGCCTTGGAAGGGGATAAAATAGGACTGCAAATCGGTACATTAAACAAATCTGTTCGAAAAGTGATGATCGCCTTGGATGTTTTGGAAGAAGTTGTTGATGAAGCAATCGAAAAAAATGTTGATCTCATCATTGCCCATCATCCCCCGATCTTTCATCCGCGCAAGCACATTCGAACAGATGATGCTGCAGGCAAGATCATTGAAAAATGTCTCAAACACGACATTGCGGTTTATGCAGCACATACGAATTTGGATGTCGCAAAAGGAGGTGTCAATGATCTTTTAGCTGAGCGGCTGCAATTGGTTCAACAGCGGATTCTAGTTCCGACTTATCAAAATTCTTTAAAAAAGCTTGTCGTTTTCGTGCCGAAAAAATATGAACACCAAGTTCGTGAGGCGCTAGGAAAGGCAGGAGCAGGATTTATTGGAAATTACAGCCATTGTGCATTTTCTTCAACTGGAACAGGTTCCTTCCTGCCGCTTGAACAAGCGAATCCTTTCATTGGAAAGCAGGGGAAGCTTGAATTTGTCGAGGAAGTGAGAATTGAAACGATTTTTCCGAAATCGATTCAAAAGCAAGTGGTGCGGGCAATGCTTGCCGCCCATCCATATGAAGAAGTTGCTTATGACATTTATCCCTTGGAAAACGAGGGTGAAATGCTCGGGTTAGGGAAAATTGGCGAATTGGAAAAGAAGATGACATTGGAACAATTTGCCGAACACGTAAAGAAAACGCTCGAAGTAAAAAAAGTCCGGGTGGTTGGAAATTTGCAATCGACCGTGAAAAAAGTGGCCGTTTTAGGCGGTGACGGGAACAAGTATATCCATCAGGCAAAAAGACAAGGTGCCGATGTGTTTGTAACAGGGGATTTATACTATCATACAGCCCATGATGCCTTAATGATCGGTTTAAATGTAGTAGATCCAGGGCATAATGTCGAAAAAGTGATGAAAGAGGGAGTAGCAGAAAAATTGAAAAAACGGTGTGAAAAAGAAAAACTGGATGTGGAGATCTTCCCTTCACTGATCAATACCGATCCGTTTAAATTTGTATAAGAAAAAACGGATCAGGCATTTCCTGCAAGAAATGGCTGATCCCGTCTTCATTTTTGGTTAAAGTTTTTTTGTTTTTACTTTCGGCAATATTTTTTCAAGAGGAACATTGGAAGTTAAGTCCCAAGTAGTTGGATCATTTGGGTCATAGTTTTCTAAAAATTGGATGACTTCTTTGACAATTGGTGTTGGCGTTGAGGCTCCTGCAGTCACTGCCACTTTTTCAACACCTTCAAGCCATTCAAGCTTGATTTCGCTAACATTGGCTACCCGATATGCCTTTGTACCGGCAATTTCTTCGGATACTTGTGCCAGACGATTGGAATTGTTGCTGCGAGGATCACCGACAACGATTGTTAAGTCCGCTTCTTTTGCCTGTTCAGCGACCGCTTCTTGGCGAACTTGTGTAGCTAGGCAAATTTCTTTATGAAATTCAACATGAGGATATTTCTCTTTCACTTTTTCCATAATATCAGCGACATCCCACTGGCTCATCGTCGTTTGATTCGTTACAATAATCTTGTCAGTGCGAATGTCCAGCGCTTCGACATCTTTAATAGTCTCAACAAGATGAACAACATCTGGAGCAACACCGACCGCTCCTTCAGGTTCAGGATGTCCCTTTTTTCCGATATAAATGACTTCGTACCCTTCTTCTTTCTTTTGTTTTATCAGTTCATGAGTTTTTGTGACATCAGGGCATGTTGCATCAATGGTTACAAGCCCTTTTTCCTTTGCGATTCTCCTTACCTCGGGCGAAACGCCGTGTGCCGTAAAAATAACCGTTCCTTTATCAACTTTCTTTAAAATTTCAAGACGATTTTTTCCGTCAAGGGTGATGATTCCTTCTTGTTCAAACGCATCTGTCACATGTTTATTATGAACGATCATGCCTAAAATGTAGATCGGTCTTGGCAAGGTTTTATCCATTGCCGCATTTTTGGCGATAACCATTGCATCAACTACACCGTAACAATATCCGCGCGGGGAAATTTTAATGACTTCCATCTTTTTTCCTCCTGAAGGTTTTTAAGGAAAATGAAAAATGCCGGCAAGCGGCACAAAACTCTATCATTATTATATCGGAGATTAAGGAGGAAAACAAAATAATTAAATATACAGCTTTGGTTTTGATTCCCTTGGCGTTTTTTCGGGTGCTGAATCTTCTTCCCCGCTATCCGATGGTTCTGTTTTGTTGGCGGAACGGCGTTGATCAACTTCGTCAGTTTTATTCGTATCGTTTTCATCCGTGTTTTTTAATTCTCTGTAAATTTTCAGCATAGCCGGAAGGTTGCGGATCAACGGACCGTATTGCTGAACCATTGGGGTGATTTGCTGGGCGACGCCAAGTGCTTTCTGAATATTTGTCAACATATTTGACAGATTTGCAGGATTAGTAATGTTTGGAATTCCGCCAGCTGCGGCTCTTGCTGCTCCTCTACTTGCTGGGAAAAAACGGGAAAATAACGTTTGCATCCCTCCTCTTGCATAAGGCGGCTGTCCAAAGAAGTACGAACCATTCCCGAAAGGATGATGATAGCTCATTGGATAAAAGTGAAAAAATGGCTGCCCGCGGTACGGAGGGACAAAGCGAATAGGATGCATAACACAGCCTCCTTCCTTTTTCCATTTTTACTACAATACATTATGCGAATGAATCAAGATATGTTTAATGAAATTGGAGTTTTTTCCTCAGATTGTTTATAATCAAAAAATGAGCTGCTGTTGAAAAGGGGTGGATTGTTCATGAAAGCAAAATTTCAAGGGTTCGCGTTTAAATCCTTCATTATAGATGCTATTGATTCGCTTGGATTTCAAGAGCCGACAGACATTCAAGCGAGAATAATTCCGAAAATTTTAAAGGGTGAAAGCGTCATCGGCCAATCGCAAACAGGCACTGGAAAAACCCATGCCTATTTGCTTCCGTTAATCAACAACCTTGATGGGAGCGAAAAACGGGTGCAAGTGGTTATTTTAGCGCCTACTAGAGAACTTGCCTCACAAATTTACCAAGAGGTGTTGAAAATCATAGAGCATGCGCCTGACCAACAACCATTGACTGCAAGGCTTTTTATCGGCGGCACCGATAAATGGCGGACAATGGAGAAACTGAAAACTCAACCGCATGTCATTGTCGGAACACCGGGCAGAATTCTTGATTTAGTAAAGGAAGGGGCGCTGGATGTCCATACGGCAAAAAGCATAGTAGTCGATGAAGCCGATTTAATGATCGATTTAGGCTTCATTTACGAAGTCGACCAAGTTGCCAGCCGCATGTCCAAGGAGTTGCAAATGCTCGTTTTTTCTGCAACGATTCCAGAAAAACTGATACCGTTCTTAAAAAAATATATGGAAAATCCTGAATTTGTCCAAGTATCACCAAAGAGCGTTCCTGCCCAAAAGATCACGCATGTTCTTGTACCGTTAAGGCATCGCAGCCGAATCGATCTTGTTTATGAAATAGCCGTCTCCTTAAATCCTTATTTAGCGATGATTTTTACAAACACGAAAACAAAGGCGGAAGAAATCGCCGAAGGTCTCGCTGAAAAGGGTTTAAAAGTTGGGAGAATCCATGGCGGACTTTCCCCGCGTGAGCGGAAAAAAGTGATGAGGCAAATAAGGGATTTAGAGTATCAATATGTTGTTGCAACAGATTTAGCCGCAAGAGGAATCGATATTGAAGGCGTTTCTCATGTTATTAATGCGGAAATGCCGAAAGATCTTGATTTTTACATTCATCGTGTCGGCAGAACAGCTAGGGCGAATTATTCAGGGGTTGCTTATACGATATACGAAGAGAAGGATGAACGAGCTTTAAGAAAACTAGAAAAATTGGGAATTTCTTTTAATCATCAAGATATTGTGAACGGACGGTTGCATACCATTGAAGATCGAAACAGGAGGGAAAACCGCAAAAAGCATGTTAAAGAGGCAACAGTGATAAACATTCCTGTCAAAAAGATCAAACCCGGCTACAAAAAGAAAATGAGAGAGCAAATGCAAAAAAGAAGAAAATTTGACAAGAGATACAAATAAAAGGGAGATAAAGGAGAGGAAGAACAATGCTGAAAATTGGTTCACATGTTTCGATGAGCGGGAAAAAAATGCTTCTGGCGGCCAGTGAAGAGGCAGTTTCATATGGTGCGAACACATTTATGATTTATACTGGCGCTCCCCAAAACACAAGAAGAAAAAAAATTGAAGATTTGAACATTGAAGCAGGGTTGGCGCATATGAAGGAGCATGGAATCGAGGAAATCGTCGTCCATGCACCGTATATTATCAATATCGGAAATACGACGAATTTGGCTACTTTTCAATTAGGGGTTGATTTTCTTAAATCAGAAATAGAACGAACAGAAGCGATCGGCGCAAAACAAATTGTCCTTCATCCTGGCGCTCATGTCGGTGCAGGATCGGAAGCAGGGATCAAAAAAATCATTGAAGGTTTGAACGAAGTGCTGGAAAGAGGCCAGAAGGTGCAAATAGCCCTTGAAACAATGGCTGGGAAAGGCTCCGAATGCGGCCGAACTTTTGAAGAACTTGCAGCAATTATTGATGGCGTCGCCTTTAACGAGTATTTATCAGTCTGTTTCGATACTTGCCATACCCACGATGCCGGTTATGATATTGTGAACGACTTTGATGGAGTGTTGAATGAATTTGATAAAATCATTGGCATTGATCGGTTAAAAGTCGTGCATATTAATGACAGCAAAAACCCTCGCGGCGCGCAAAAAGACCGTCATGAAAATATCGGCTTTGGACATATTGGGTTTGAAGCCATCTGCTATATTGTTCACCATCCGCAGCTTGAAAACTTGCCGAAAATATTAGAAACTCCATACGTCGGCCAAGATAAAAATAATAAAAAACCGCCTTATAAATTTGAAATTGAAATGTTGAAAAACAAATCGTTTGACGATCAGCTTTTGGATAAAATAATGAATCAATAACAATAGTTGGACATGCTCCCTGTATCGGAACATGTCCAATTTTTTATTTTCGGTTTCCGTTCATGAATTGCCAAAACAGCTCGTTTGCTTTATGTGCCGTTTCTTTTGATGTGATTTTGGCCACTTGCCTCAACAAGGCAATCCTTTCCTGATCATTAAAGACATCAATTTTTTTCCCTTTGACTAGCTGCAAAAGTTTTTCTGCCTGTTTGCGGGTGATGGATATGTCGTATTGTTTTGCATAAGCGACAAGTTCCTCCGGTTTTAAATGATTGATCTTCTGATGAATAATTTTTTGAAATAAAATCAAAAATCTCGCCTCCTCTTTTTTATTTTTATGGCGGATGAGCGAAAAGTTTCCAAGTAAATGGTATTTTCGACAAATTCTTTGATTTTTAATAAAATAAAAACATCAATGAAAATAATGGGAGGAGAAGAATGAAACAAAAACAACATAAAAAAGAAAGCTTAAAACATTTAATTTATCGATTGATCATGATTGTCATTGGAGCAGGTTTAGCCGCAGTGAGCATTGAATTGTTTTTAGTTCCCAATCATATGATCGATGGCGGGATTATCGGAATTTCGCTCATTTTGGATCACTTATTGGCAGACAGGGTGCCGTTTCTGAATTTTGCGTCACTTGTCGTTATTTTAAACTTGCCTTTTATGTATTCGGGTTATAAGCAAATTGGAAAAACTTTTACTTTTTCTTCGATTTTCGCCATCCTTTGCTTAGCGATCATCGAAAGGTTATTTCATCATTTTGAGGCATTTACCACTGAACCGCTATTGGCAACCGTTTTTGGAGGGCTTCTTTTAGGAGCGGGTGTCGGGATTGTCATCCGCCACGGAGGATCTTTAGACGGCACAGAGATTTTAGGGCTTCTGTTTACGAAAAAGCTCCCGTTTTCTGTTGGGGAGATTGTGATGTTTTTAAACCTGTTTATCTTTGGCTGGGCCGCCTTTGTTTTTGGAGTGGAGCAAGCATTATATTCGATTTTTACATATTATATTGCTTTTAAAACGATTGATGCAGTCATTCAAGGACTTGACGAAACAAAAGCTGTCATTATTGTTTCTGATTATTATGAAGATGTATCTGATGCGATCTTGTCAAGGTTGGGCCGGGGAACAACCAAGCTGAAAGGAAAAGGCGGATTTTCCGATACGGAAAAAGATGTGATTTATGCCGTTGTCACAAGACTTGAAGTGACAAAATTAAAATCAATTGTTCAGGAAATCGATCCGAATGCGTTTATTACCATCATGAATACACAGGAAACAAAAGGCGGAAAATTTAAATCTGCCATTCATTAACAAAATTTGCTTTACAAATATTTTTGGCTCATGTATACTCTTTTGATGAACAAATAAATCGTAATCATTCTTAAAAAGAATAAGGTGAATGAAATGAAAGAAAAAATCGTTGAGGTCAAAAATCTTTACTTTCAATATGATAAAAAGACGGTTTTGGAAAACATTGATTTGTCCATCGAAAGAGGAGCTTTTTTAGGACTAGTGGGACCCAACGGATCAGGGAAATCGACATTATTAAAATGCCTTTTAGGCCTGCTGAAGCCGATGAAGGGTTCAATCAAACTTTTTGGAGAAGATATACAGAATTTTCGTGATCGGTCTAAAATAGGCTTTGTCTCGCAAAAAGCAAACAGTTTTAATTCAGCTTTTCCGGCCAATGTCTTTGAAGTTGTGGCAAGCGGGTTGACGGCTAAAATCGGCTTATTGAAAAAGATGAAAAAATCCGATCGGGAGAAGGTTTTGGAGGCCATTCGCATTGTTGGAATGGAGGAGTTTGTCCATCGAAATATCGGCGAGTTGTCAGGCGGACAGCAGCAGCGGGTGTTTATAGCAAGAGCTCTTGTCAGCGAACCGCAATTGTTTATATTAGATGAGCCGACTGTTGGGGTTGACCAACAAACGGTTCGCCATTTTTATGAACTATTGGAGCATTTAAATAAAGATTTAGGCATCACCTTAATTTTAGTCACCCATGATATTGGAGCCATCACTGATAAAGTATCTCATGTTGCTTGTTTAAACAGAAGATTATATTTCCACGGAAATACTGATGAATTTGAACATCTGAAAGAAAAGGGATTAACGGCTATTTATGAGCATCCTGTGCAATTGTTAATACACAATCATTAAAATGGAGGAAAAAGGAATGTTTTATAATTTTTTGCAATTTGAATTTCTGCAAAATGCTTTTCTTTCAGGTGCTCTAATCGGTATTGCTGCCCCCTTGTTAGGGGTTTTTGTTGTGGTCAGGAGGCTATCTTTAATTGCCGATGCTTTGAGCCATGTAACGTTGGCAGGGATTGCAGCTGGCCTTCTTTTATCATCAAAAATTCAAGCGCTGGCAACGATCAGCCCGATTTATTTGGGAATGGGTTTTTCCGTTTTAGGATCGCTTTTGATTGAAAAGCTACGCACTGTTTATAAGCATTATGAAGAACTGGCTATTCCGATCCTACTATCAGCCGGCATTGGTTTGAGTGTCGTTTTTATTTCATTAGCCGACGGCTTAAATACCGATCTTTTTAGTTATTTATTTGGCAGCGTCAGCGCTGTTTCGAGGATCGATTTATACGTGATCTTTTTTGTCAGCGTCTTTGCCTTGTTAGTGATTGTTTTATTTTTAAAGGAACTGTTTTTATTGTCTTTTGATGAGGAATATGCGACAGCTTCTGGGCTTCCCGCAAAAGCTCTTCACCTTTTATTTATTTTAACCGTTGCCCTCGTTATTAGTGTTGCAATGCGTGTAGTTGGAATTTTGCTTGTTTCGTCTTTAATGACCCTTCCTGTTGCTGCAAGCATCCGGATTGCAAAAGGATTTAAACAGACGATGTTTGCATCGGTCCTGATTGGTGAATTTTCTGTTTTGTTCGGCCTTTTTTTGTCTTACTATTTGGATATTGCACCAGGTGGAACGATTGTGATTTTGAATATCATCATTTTGCTATTGGCAATATTCTGGTCAAAAACTAGGGGGAGAACAATATGAACGTCCAACAAGCATTAAATTATTTAAAGGAAAGGGGCTATAAATATACATCGAAGAGGGAAGAAATGCTGCAGCTGTTAGCCAGCACTGACAAATATTTAACAGCCAAAGAAGTACTGGAAAAAATGAAGGATCAATATCCCGGATTAAGCTTTGACACCATTTACCGCAATTTATCTTTGTTTGCTGAATTATCGATTTTGGAAACAACTGAACTTTCAGGCGAAAAGCGTTTTCGGTTTCACTGTGAATCGAAACATCACCACCATCATTTTATTTGCATGGAATGCGGAAAAACGAAAGAAATTGACTCCTGTCCAATGAACATGATTGAAAAACATTTAGATGGATGTACGATCAGCGGACATAAATTTGAAGTTTATGGCGTTTGTCCTGAATGCAATGAAAAAGCCTTGTGAGAATAAATGCTCGCAAGGCTTTTGGTGTGTAAACAATTCCCATTATAATGGGTGCTGTTCTGCTTATACTATAAATGCTCCTACTTTATGAAAGTGAGGGATTTATGATGGCGAATAACCGAAAACAAAACAGAGACCATCGCAATGTGGAAACAGAAGCCATTGATAAAGAACGCAGTTACCGAGAAGAAGCTGCGGCTGAAGTTGGAGCATTTGAACGAAAAAAAGATGATGAAGATTTCAAAAGCGATGTCAATGATGACAGCGGGCGCAATTTAGGCTGGCTCGCTTTAGCATTATCGATTATTTCTCTTTTTGTATTGCCTGTTTTCTTAGGAGCAGTAGGGATCATCGTTGGATTTATTGCCCGCCGCCGCGGATCAGAAAGTTTAGGGTCTTGGGCAATCGGGATCGGAATCGTTTCCGTACTGCTTGGATTATTTGTTCTGCCGTTTTTTTAGGTTATAAAAAGCTTGGGCTGCAAGTCCCAAGCTTTTTATACGTTTTCCCTTTCTTTCTTCTGTTTCTCAAAATATTCCTTAGCAAGTTGATCAATTTCTTTTTTCAATTCTTCTACCATTGTCTCTTCCGGTACTTTGCGAACAACTTTTCCTTTCCTGAACAGCAAGCCTTCACCACGTGCACCAGCAATGCCTATATCCGCTTCTCTTGCTTCGCCAGGACCGTTTACAGCGCAGCCCAAAACGGACACTTTAATGGGTGCTTTGATTTTAGAGATATATTCTTCCACTTCATTAGCGATCTTGATAAGATCGATCTCGATCCTTCCGCATGTGGGGCAGGAAATAAGAGTTGCTGCGTTGGAAGCAAGCCCAAACGTTTTTAATAATTCACGCGCCACCTTTACCTCTTCTACAGGATCGGCGCTTAATGAAATACGAATCGTATTTCCGATGCCTTTGCTTAAAATAGCCCCGAGACCGGCAGCACTTTTAATGGTTCCTGCAAACAGAGTTCCCGATTCGGTAATCCCTAAATGGAGCGGATAATCAAAAGTTCTTGCCGCTTTTTCATATGCTTCAATGGCAAGACGCACATCGGATGCTTTTAAAGAAACAATGATATCGTGGAAATCTAAATCTTCCAATATTTTTATATGATGCAAAGCACTTTCCACCATGCCATCTGCTGTCGGGTATCCATATTTTTCTAAAATCCGCTTTTCAAGGGAGCCGGCATTGACGCCAATTCGGATTGGTATGTTCCGTTCCTTTGCTGCCTTTACGACAGCTTCTACTTTTTCGCGCCGGCCGATATTCCCGGGATTGATGCGAATTTTATCAGCCCCGCCTTCAATCGCTTTCAGAGCCAAGCGGTAATCAAAATGTATATCGACAACAAGCGGAATGTTAATGCGTTTTTTTATTTCGGGAATCGCATTAGCCGCCCGTTCATCCGGGCAAGCGACCCTGACAATTTGACAACCTGCTTCCTCTAATCTATGGATTTCTTTAACCGTTGCCTCAACATCATGGGTTTTGGTCGTTGTCATGCTTTGAATTATGACCTCATTGTTTCCGCCAATTTGTATGTTGCCTACTTTGACTGGACGTGTTTTTGTACGATGTGTGATTTCGCCCACGTTCATCGCTCCTTAAAAATCGTTTTACAAACTTTTTTAAAAGGCTTGAAAGCCATCTTAAATATTTTAACAATTGCTGTTGATCATTGACAAGGAATAAAACTTGAAGACTTACGGATATAAAGGAAATTTATACGTTTTACCCGCTTTCATTTCGTATACATCTTCTTTCTTGTTTAGCAATTGGAAGTCAGCAACGATTTTTTCGACCGGAACAGGGATCGTGTGATTATGAAGCGATTTGACAATGGAAAGGACAGTATCGCCTTTCTTTACTTTCACTTCAACATATTCGTTTTCTGTTTGTTCCTTTGCATTGACCGCTTTTATAAACGAACCATTTGGAAAAACGGGTAAAGTGCCGATTCTCAAGTCATAATAAACAATATAGGCAACAAAAATGAGGAGCAGAATAGCAGCTAAGCGCTTCACAATGAATCATTCCTCCGCTTTGTTTTTGTAAATATATACGCATGTGCTTGTCCAATCATGCCAACTAAAAGGGGATCAAAATGAAAAATCGTTTCATTATCCTATCATTAGGAATGCTGCCTTTTATCATGGTGCTGGGAAATTCAATGTTCATTCCGATATTGCCGGAGTTTAGCAATGCATTGCAAATTTCTGCAACGCAAACGAGTTTGCTTTTAAGCTTCTTCAATATACCTGCGGCGCTTGTGATTCCCATTGCCGGTTTTCTTTCAGACCGATTTGGTAGGAAAACCATCATTTTATGGTCGCTTGCTTTCATGATCGCAGGCGGATCCATCTGTTTTGCCAGCGGCTATCTAGCAAACCGTTATGCTTATGAGGGATTATTGTTCGGAAGAATCTTGCAGGGAATTGGAGCAGGGGGAACATCGCCTCTGGCAATGTCGCTTGCTGGCGATCTTTTTCAAGGAGAAATGAGGGCAAAAACGTTGGCGGTTCTGGAAGTGTTTAATGGAACGGCAAAAATTGTCGCTCCGGTATTAGGAGCTTTCATGGCTTTGGCGGCTTGGTTTGCTCCGTTTAGTTTATTTCCGATTTTGGGCGCAGCATTGTTTCTATTCATTTTGACCTTTGTTAAAACAGCCCCTTCCGGTAAAGATGCCTTATCATTTTGCCAATACGCCAAAAGGGTTTTCCATGTATTCGATCAGCAAAAAGCTTATCTTTTCCCGCTTTACCTTTTAGGCGGAACAGGCATGTTTTTGCTTTTCGGGATGTTGTACGATTTAGCGTATTTTATTGAAGATTTATACCAAATTGACGGTTTTAAAGGGTTTGTGTATTCCTTCCCTTTAGGGGCGCTGACCATTTCCTCTTCTTGGGCAGGAAAAAGGCTGAAGAGTTTGAAAAGCAATTTGCATTATTTGATGGCAGGAATGGTGCTTATGTTTTGCTCTTTTATTGGTTTGTTGATTTTTCAAAGCTTTCCGTTCTTTCTATTTTTCTTGACCATTGCCGTTGGCGGTTTAGGGTTTATGCTGCCGCCCATTAATACATTGATAACATCAAGCGTAAACGATATGGAGAGAGGGATTGTTGTCAGCTTATATGGAATGGCCCGTTTTTTGGGAGTGGCGTTGGGGCCGGTTGTTTTTGGGCTCTTGATCTACAACCGACAGTTTTTATTTTCGTTTTGTTTCTTGCTGTTATTGATTTCGCAAAGCATTTTTCTTTTTGTTTTTCGCGGCGAATGGGAAAAATTCAATAAATATGGGAGAGCCTTCAATGAATTTACAAAATTAAAAAAGAAGTTTTAATTTCCCTTAACATTTCTTGTTCATAATGTTCATAAAAAGGGGGATACGATCATTGTGAAATTGAAAAAAAAGAGCTTCACCGGACTGCGAATTCCGCTGTCGGTAAGATTGAGCGTATTTACATTAGTTTTGCTTATCAGTTCCATTGCCGTTGTTGGATTTAGCGCTTATCAAAAGGCAAGTGAAACGGCCATTCATTTGACAGAAGACCGTTTATTGAGAGAAGTGTACATGGCGGAGGTTGTGGCGAACAATCTCATGTTTGCCTATGTAGACCGTGATGATGATTTTCTAAAGCGTTTTGACAAAGAGGTTATTCAGAAACAATCTTCACAACTTATTCAAGATGGTTTGCCGGCAGATTTTTTTTTAATACATAACAACAAAGTTGAACCTTTTTCCGTCAGCCGAAAATCGGACATTAATATTTCACAGCCGCTTCTAAACAAAATCACGCACAAAAACGAGGGAATTCTTCATGAAAAAATTGAAGGAAAATCTTATACGTTCGCATTTAAAGAAATGCAGGAATTAAAAGGAATTTTTTTGCTTGCTGTTCCCTCGGAAAACTTTATGGCTCCCGTTTATGAACTCGCAACTAATACGATTTGGATCGGAATGATTAGCATATTGATTATGATGATTATTTTATTGATTATGGTCAGAAGTATTACCAAACCTTTAACAGCTTTGCAAAATAAAATGAGGATCATGCGAAAAGGGAACATACAGCTTGATTTGAATATTGAAACAAAAGTTCCGGAAATTCTTTCATTGATGAAAAGCTTTAAGCAATTAGCAGGTTATTTAAGCGACATTATCCAAAGAATTAATGCAACGACGGAAGATTTATCAGATACGGGGAGAAAATTAAAAAATTCTTCCGATGACGTTATAAAGCTCCATACGAATCTCGTTGAATCCATTTCAATTGTGAAAAATGGAGCGGAAGAAACCGCTTCAAGTTCTGAAAAAAGCGTCGCCGCATTTCATTCGATGAAGGAGACAATTGAATCAGTCCTTGAAAAAATTGAATACCTAATAACAAGTGCTGAAGGCATGAATCAATCCGCTAACGTCGGCGAGTGGAAAATGCGGGAAATGGTCGAAACATTAAATAAATTTGAAAAAGAGTGTAAAAGCATGTCGGCGATTATGAAAAGTGTCCGCGATCATTCCAAGCAGATTGAAAAAGTTGTGGAAATCATACATGCTCTAGCAGAGAAAACAAAATTATTATCATTAAATGCAGCCATCGAAGCGGCCAGAGCAGGCGAGGAAGGAAAAGGTTTTTCCATTGTTGCCCAAGAGGTCAGAAAACTTGCGGAGCAGTCGTCTAAAGCGACGGAAGAAATATCAAATTCGGTGAAAATGATGGATGGAATATCGCTCAGCGCCTTTAAGGAGTTTGAATCCATTTTACATCTTGTTCAACAGCATTTGAGGGTTGCCGGTGAATCAAGGCTTTCCTTTGACCAGCTGGTGGCTGAAGTAGGGAAAGTCAACCAAATTTTATCGGAAACAACAAACAGCTTGCATACATTGCAAAATTTATTGCCGAGCATGGAAAAGGCAGCCGAAAATTATTTATTTGTCTCGCAGGAAACGTTTTCTAGTGCAGAACAAATGTATTCAATCGCCAATGTGCAAATGGAACAAATTCGCGAAAATCACTCCATTGGGTTAACGTTAATGGAATTATCGGAATCATTAAAATCAACCACCAGCAAATTTTCGGTTTCAAAAGGCCAAGCATCATAACGGCTTGGCTTTTTGAATCGATTTTATAGGTGTTTTCGGTTTGGGAATTTCTTTTAAAGCCATGTAAAGAACAGTTGTATGAACAAACCAGTTAATCAAAACAGCAAAAGAGACGTTTATTTGAAGAACATTCATAATGGCAAAAAATACGGTCGACAAAGTGACGCTGTATGCGGAAATATTCCAGAGCTGTTGAAAGTTTAACCTCTTCTTCATCATCTGTTTAAACAAAAGGCCAATAACAGCCAACAAGGTAATTTCCATGAATTTTGCCGCTGCAGACATGATGAATAAAACAATCAACAGAACTGGAACAATGATTGGAGTTAGCTCCGAAATTTGATGGATCCAGCCTGTAACATCTTTTTTTGAAAAATCCGCATCCATCCAATCATCGTACTCGAGTTGTTGTATGTTTCCGTTTGAAACAATAACGAATTTGTCCGGCAAAATGCCGATTGCATTTTGCCTCCATTTTAAGTTGTCCCTCTCAACAGCTCCTACTGGATCAAAAAGAACGTCATATTCTCCTTTTTTCACTTCCACGACTGATTGTGCTTCCGTCACCAGTTTCCCGTTTTGGATTGAAAATGAAGGAATTTTTTCTTCAATGATTTCATCTAATCCACTAAAGGCGCTTACAAAACTTGAACTTATAAATAGAAAGTTTGGAAAGGCGGCCAAAAACGAAAGGAAAAAAGCATAAAGAATGGTTTTTCCGATTTTTTGGAACCTTGTCAGCGCAATCGTTTTAGGGGAATAAAGACTTTTTAAAAGCTGGATGAAAATATTCACTGGTTGCTGCACTTCCTTTTTGAACATTTCCTTTCGATTTTAACTTTGAAGGAACGATTAATCAAGCCATTAAAGTAAATCAACATGATGAATGCAATCATGTGAGCTAAATCACAGTTCAGCTCTTTACAAAAAATATTCAAAATGTTAAAAATGAAAAAGATCTCAAGGAATTTTCTCAGCGCCAGAAAACAGGTGAGGGGGTGAAAAGGGGTGGACATTCAAAAAATAGTTTTCGACTTTCTTGGCGGATTAGGAATATTTTTATTCGGCATAAAATTCATGGGAGAAGGATTGCAAAAATCGACAGGAGACAAATTAAGAGATATTTTAGATAAATTTACAACAAATCCTTTTATGGGAATTTTAGCAGGGATGTTTGTAACGATGCTTATTCAGTCCAGCAGCGCCACAACGGTTTTAACAGTAGGACTAGTTTCCGCTGGATTTATGACTCTCAGACAAGCGATCGGGGTGATCATGGGAGCCAACATTGGCACAACTGTGACAGCGTTTATCATCGGTTTTGACATCGGAGCATATGCTTTGCCGATTATGTGTTTGGGATCTGTTTTTCTATTTTTCTTTCGTCACAAGAAAATAAACAGCATTGGACGCATTTTATTTGGATTTGGCGCTTTATTTTTCGGGCTTGAATTAATAGGAGACAGCATGAAGCTTTTAAGAACGTTGGAAGAGTTTAACGATTTAACTTTAAACATGAGCTCCAATCCGCTGCTTGGAGTTGGCCTCGGCACATTGTCTACCATGATTGTTCAGAGCTCGAGCGCAACGATTGGGATCTTGCAGGAACTGTATTCGCAAAGGCTGATTGATTTGAATGCGGCGCTTCCAGTATTATTTGGCGATAATATTGGGACAACGGTTACGGCTGTTTTGGCTTCCATTGGGGCTTCCATTGCAGCAAGAAGGGCAGCTTTGACACATGTATTATTTAATTTGATTGGAACGACATTATTCTTGATGTTTTTGCAGCCTTTTGCAGGATTTATTGAGGCGCTGCAGTTTTATTTTAATTTAAACCGTGAAATGGCGATCGCTTTTGCTCACGGTATTTTCAATGTTACCAATACGTTGATTCAAGCTCCTTTTATAGGGGGGCTGGCTTGGCTAGTAACAAAAATCATTCCCGGAGAAGATTTGCAAATTAATTTTAAAGCCCAGCATTTAGACCCGATTTTTATTGAGCAATCGCCAACGATCGCGCTGGGGCAGGCTAAAGAAGAAGTGCTGCGGATGGGGCATTTGGCGTCATTAGGTCTTGAAGAAGCGAGACAATTTTTGTTGACCGGCCAGCAAAAACATGCTCAAACATCCTTGCAGCTTGAAGAGGCGGTCAACAACCTTGACCGGAAAATTACGGACTACCTCGTTCTTGCTTCTGGAAAAGATATGTCGCCCAACGATTCCCGCCAACATTCCATATTAATGGATACCGTTCGGGATATTGAACGAATCGGCGATCATTTTGTCAATATTGTCGAGCTGATTGAGTATAAAAATACGAATAAAGTAATAATAACTGAGCAGGCGTTGAAAGATTTAATGGAGATGTTTGAACTTACACTCCAAACGGTAAAAGATGCCTTAAGAGCTTTGGATGATAACGACATCGATGTTGCGGCAAAAGTTTTGAAATCGGAGGAAAAGATAGACAGAATGGAACGAGTTTTGCGCAAAAAGCACATCATTCGGATGAATGAGGGGATTTGTACGGGGCAAGGCGGCATTGTTTATGTTGATATTATCAGCAATTTAGAAAGAATAGGAGATCATTCCGTCAACATCGCAGAATCGGTTTTGGGCTACCGGCATTAACTGGGAAAATGTCATGGTTAAAAAATGAAAACCGGGGACGGCTCTTTTGGCTGACCGGTTTTATTCAAAGGAGGAATTACTGAATGGATTTTGTTGTTTGGCTGCTGATCATAGCTTTATTTCTTTTATCATTTATCGGCCTGATCTACCCTATTTTGCCGTCCAGCCTGTTGATCATTGCCGGAATTTTGCTGTATGGTTTTTATTTCAGCTTCAGCTAGCTTTCGCTGTCATTTTGGATCGTGGAAGGAATTTTGCTGGCCGTTTTGTTTCTGGCTGATTATTTAGCAAACGCTATTGGCATAAAACGCGTTGGCGGCAGCAAAGCAGCAGGTTGGGGAAGTACAATCGGCTTGATTGCCGGCCCTTTTATCATCCCGTATGCCGGCATCATTTTCGGTCCGTTTTTTGGCGCAGTTTTAGCGGAACTTCTCATACATCGCAAATCCTTTAAAGAATCCGTTCAGGTTGGATTAGGGTCATTGCTTGGGCTTGTGTCGAGTACAATTGCCAAAGGCTTGATCCAATTGGTCATGATGATCTTTTTCTTTTTTAAAGTTTTTTAAAATCAACTGTTGACGTATGGCGCTGTAAGATGATATTTTAAATATTGTCGGTTATGGATTGAGGACCCTTAGCTCAGCTGGTTAGAGCAGACGGCTCATAACCGTCCGGTCGCAGGTTCGAATCCTGCAGGGTCCATATTATTTAAGAACGCTTTTTGTAAGCGTTATTTTTTTTGAGCGCATGAATTGCATCCTTTTCATAAGTTTGGTAATCTGAATATGAAAGCTGATTGACCAGCGGCTTTCAATACATAATGACCCATTAAGGAGGAGAATAGCATGGCATATGAATTACCAAAATTGCCTTATGATTATGATGCTTTGGAGCCTCATATCGACAAAGAAACGATGACCATTCATCATACGAAACACCATAATACTTATGTTACCAATTTAAATGCAGCATTGGAAGGACAAAGCGAGCTTTTAAGCAAAAGTGTAGAAGAATTAATTTCCAATTTGGATGCTGTTCCTGAGTCAGCTCGCACTGCTGTCCGCAACAATGGAGGCGGTCATGCCAACCACAGCTTATTCTGGACAATTCTTTCTCCAAATGGCGGAGGAGAACCTACTGGAGAATTAGCGGAAGCCATCAACAAAAAATTTGGAAGCTTTGCTGCTTTTAAAGAAGAATTTTCAAAAGCCGCTGCAGGCCGTTTCGGTTCCGGTTGGGCTTGGTTAGTTGTGAACAACGGCGAACTTGAAATCACCAGCACTCCGAACCAAGATAACCCGCTTATGGAAGGGAAAACTCCAATTTTAGGGCTTGACGTTTGGGAACATGCTTATTATTTAAAATATCAAAACCGCCGTCCTGAATATATTGCTGCATTTTGGAATGTCGTCAATTGGGATGAGGTTGCTAAACGCTACAGCGCTGCAAAATAATCATAAATAAAGGAAGCAAGCAAGGATGTTACATCCTTGCTTTTTTTCTTATACATATCTCCCTTTTAACTAGGAACAATAAGATCAGAAGTTAAAGGGGAGTTTTTTATGGTCAAAATGGTGTTGAAAAAAGGACATGTAGATAGGGATTTAATTTTACTTTTAATTATTGGCGGTTTCTATTCTTTGAGCATTGCGCTATCGAATACTTTTGTAAATGTTTATTTATGGAAGCAATCCGAAAAATTGCTCGATCTGGGCGTTTACAATTTGTTTATCGTCATTTTTCAGCCGCTTGCTTTTATCATTGCGGGAAGGATCGCTAAAAAAGTCGATCGTGTGATCGTGCTTCGTTTAGGTGTTTCGTTTTTGGCCGCTTTTTTCTTAACTGTCCTCTCGTTAAATCAGTCAGCAATCAACTTTCTTTATCTATTAGGGGCGATTATCGGGATCGGCTATGGATTTTATTGGCTGGCTTTTAATGTCCTGACCTTCGAAATTACGGAACCAGAAACGAGGGATTTTTTCAATGGTTATTTAGGTATTTTGACGTCTATGTCGGGAATGATCGGCCCGATTTTAGCGGGCTGGATTATCTCTTCCTTCACGAATTCAACGGGCTATAAAATCATTTTTGTTGTTTCTCTCATCTTATTTGCCGGTGCGGTTTTGCTGAGTTTCTTTTTTTCGCGAAGACAGGCCGATGGTGAATATATGCTTTTGAAAATTTTTCGGGAGCGGCGAAGAAATAAAAATTGGAAATTGATTACTAATGCTCATGTAATGCAAGGGATCCGTGAGGGGACATTTGCCTTTGTGATCGGTGTATTTGTATACATTTCAACAAATAGCGAAATGGCGTTAGGAACGTTTGGGTTTTTAAATTCACTTGTTGCCTTTTTTGCTTATCTTTTTGCTTCCAAATGGATTACGAAAAAGATGAGGAAAAAAGCGATTTTGGCCGGAGGGCTTTTATTGTATGCTTCTCTTTATCTAATCCTTTTTAAGATCACTTATGCAAAACTGTTAATGTACGCTTTTGCAATCGGCATCGCTTATCCAATTTTGCTTGTTCCGTATTCGTCCATTACTTATGATGTTATTGGAAGAGGGTGGAATATTGGACAAGCGAGAATTGAATACATCGTCGTAAGGGAAATTTTTTTAAATATAGGAAGAATTCTTTCAATCCTTTTTTTTATTGCAACCGTTGCTTTCACAAATGAGAAACAATCTCTTTCTTATCTATTGGCCCTGATCGGTGCAGGACATGCGCTGATCTATCCATTTGTGAAACAGATTAAGCTTCAAGAAAGCAATCGTCCCTTAAAGCAGGAACGGCGGATTCGGAAGCCCAATCTTGCAGATGGGGAAAGAGGATGATGGAAGACGGGAGATCCGATTTGAAATAGATGTTGCTATGAATAGACAAGCTTTACAAAAGCTTTACATTCTATTAAAACGCATTTAATACTCACACGTTAATCTTATATACGAAAGGTTGAGAACACGAATTTATAGGGGGAATTAAAAGAAATGAAAAACTTCAAATTTTTGGCGCTCTCCATCATGATCGGTTCTTTTATGGCTTTTGCGGCAGCATGCGGTAGTTCAGAAGAAGGAAGCACGAACGGAAACTCAGGCTCTGAGCAACAACAATCAGAGAGCGGATCTGAAGAGAAAAAATTGGAAGGCGAAATTGCCATTGACGGTTCATCGACTGTTGGTCCGATCATGGAAGCAGTATCCGAAGAATTTTCGGCCGAGCATCCTGATGTAAAAGCACCGATCGGAATCTCCGGAACCGGCGGCGGTTTTGAAAAATTTACAATCGGTGAAACTGATATTTCCAACGCTTCCCGTCCTATAAAAGAGGAAGAGAAAAAAGCTGCGGAAGAAAATGGGATTGAATATACAGAATTTAAAATTGCTTTTGACGGTCTGTCCGTTGTTGTAAACAAAGAGAATGACTGGGTTGACAAACTTTCCATCGAAGATTTGGCAAAAATATGGAAAGGTGAACCGAAAAAATGGTCTGATATCAACCCGGATTGGCCAAAAGAAGATATCAAATATTTCTCTCCTGGTACAGATTCAGGAACATATGACTATTTTGATGAAGTTGTCCTGCAAGGAGAGCCGATTGTAAAAGAAGCCACCTTATCTGAAGATGATAACGTGCTCGTAAAAGGTGTGGCAAACGATAAAAACGCCATCGGCTATTTCGGTTATGCTTATTATCTTGAAAATAAAGATCAATTGAAAGTGGTGCCAATTGTTAATTCAAAAGGTGAGGCTATTGAACCGACAAATGAAACGATTGAAAAAGGAACTTATGAACCGCTTTCCCGTCCGCTTTTCATCTATGTCAACAACAAATCGTTAAAAGAGAAACCGCAAGTGTATGAGTATGTGAAATATACTTTGGAAAACGCAGCTCAGCTTGCCGAAGAAGTTGGCTATGTCAGCCTTCCGCAAGAGCAATATGATGAGCAGCTAAAAACGCTTGAAAGTTTAAAATAAAGAAGAAAATTATGATGAGAAGCATCGTGCTTCTCATCTTCCTATTGGCATGAAAGGGGTTTTCAAGATGGCTTTATCGACTGGAAAATCGGTAAGGGATATGATCGCAGAAAAAAAATCAAAAAGATCAACTGTGGAGTTTGTAGAAAAAGCAGTTCCAATCATTTTGTTTGTGACAGCATTTATTTCTATTCTTACTACTCTGGGAATTATTATTACACTTGCAACCGAAACTATTACGTTTTTTTCAAGAGTGTCAATTTTTGATTTTTTAACTGAAACCGAATGGTATCCGTTTTTAGAGGAGGACGCAACTTATGGAATTATGGCGCTCGTTTCCGGCACGCTTTTAGTTACAGTCATTGCAATTATTGTGGCGGTGCCAGTTGGGCTTGCGTCAGCTATTTTTTTGAGTGAGTATGCGTCAGATCGGACAAGAAGAATTATTAAACCGATTCTGGAGATTTTAGCGGGAATTCCAACCATTGTATATGGTTTTTTTGCGTTGACGTTTGTCACTCCCCTCTTGCAAAAGCTCATCCCTGATCTCGGCTTTTTCAATGCATTAAGCCCAGGAATCGTGGTCGGAATCATGATCATCCCGATGATTGCTTCCCTTTCGGAAGATGCGATGAGTTCCGTGCCAAATTCCATTCGTGAAGGTGCGCTCGCGCTTGGTGCTACAAAATTTGAAGTTGCCATGAAAGTCGTTTTGCCTGCTGCCACTTCAGGGGTCGTTGCGTCGTTTGTTTTGGCAATCTCCCGTGCCATCGGCGAAACGATGATTGTGACATTGGCCGGCGGAGCAACACCGAAATTAACATTTGATCCTACGGAATCAATTCAAACGATGACGGCATACATCGTCCAAGTGAGCACAGGTGATGCAGGTTACGGCACAACGATTTATTACAGCATTTATGCGGTTGGGGCTACACTGTTTGTCTTCACGATGTTGATGAATTTGCTTGCTCAATTCATTTCGCGCCGTTTCAGGGAGGAATACTAAATGAAATATATTGATCAAAGCGTTGTTCAAAAGATGATGGGGAAAAGAACAATAAAAAACAATTTTTTTCGGTTTCTGTTTTTTCTTGCAACCGTCTTTGCGCTAGTTGTTCTTGCGGTTCTTTTGTATCGCATATTCACTCAAGGAATTAGTTACTTGACACCTGAATTTTTTCAAAATTTTGCTTCCAGAAGGCCTTCAGCTTCCGGAATCAAAGCGGCGTTAATCGGGTCAATTTGGCTTATGGCGGTTGTTATTCCGATCTCTCTCATACTTGGTGTCGGGACAGCCATATACTTGGAGGAATACGCAAAGAAAAATAAACTGACAAACTTCATTCAGGCCAATATATCCAATTTAGCTGGCGTTCCTTCCATTGTTTTCGGTTTATTGGGTCTTACTGTATTCGTCCGCGCATTAGATCTTGGCCGCAGTATTTTAGCCGGAGGTTTAACAATGAGTTTATTGATTTTGCCTGTTATTGTTGTGGCGGCTCAAGAAGCGATCCGTTCCGTTCCGAATGAGCTTCGAGAAGCTTCATACGGAATGGGGGCTACCAAATGGCAAACAATCTATCGAATCGTTCTTCCGGCGGCCATTCCAGGAATTTTGACGGGGAGCATTTTGGCTTTTTCGAGAGCCATCGGCGAAACAGCTCCACTTTTAGTTGCCGGTGCCTTTGTCTTTGTAAATTATTTGCCTGAGAATTTGTTAAGTTCCTATACAGTGATTCCAATTCAAATTTACAATTGGGCTTCACGTCCTCAAGCGGAATTTCAAAATGTCGCTGCGGCGGGAATCATTGTTCTGTTTCTATTCTTGATTGTGATGAATTCAGTGGCAGTTTTCATCCGAAATAAATTTCAAAAGCGCTATTAAAGTTTTTTAGGATGAAGGAGGTTTTCAAATTATGATCACTCAATTAGAAAAGGAAAAAAATGTCGAGTCCAAAAAAGATGTCAAAAAAGAAAAAAAAGTCGTTTATGAAACAAAAGGCTTGAATTTATGGTACGGGGATGACCAAGCATTAAAAAACATTGATTTAACCATTAATGAAAATGAAGTGACTGCCATCATCGGACCTTCCGGATGCGGTAAATCTACTTATATCAAAACATTAAACCGTATGGTCGAGTTAATCCCTTCCGTTCGGACTTCAGGGGAAATATTATATAGAGGAAAAAATATCTTTGACAAATCTTATCGTGTCGAAGAACTGCGCACGCAAGTCGGTATGGTGTTCCAAAAACCAAATCCGTTCCCGAAATC